>CAZEWB010000567.1:0-3304 GCA_964515655.1 uncultured Bacteroidales bacterium | reverse complement strand
ATTCCGTTCCGAAGATCGATACCTTTTTAACACCGCTGAGTATCCTTGCTCCAAGGGTTGCCGGCGCACAGTATCCTACTGCAAGAATAGTGTTTTTGGGATCGGAAATATTATTTGCAAGATGATGTTTTATTCTTCCGGCTTCCATCATACCCGAAGCTGAGATAATAACACAGGGCTGGTCGGAATCGTTGAGTTTTTTTGATTCATCAACTTTGTTTATAAAATGCAGGGAAGCGAAACCAAAGGGATCGGAATCGTTTTCCATTACCTTTTTTATCTCATCATTAAAACATTCCGAGTGGAGCCTGAAAACTTCAGTGACGTTAACCGAAAGAGGACTGTCGACATAGATAGGAACTTTTGGTAAAAGGCCTGCGTTGAAAAAGTTATTCAGAGAGTATACGACTTCCTGTGTCCTGCCAACACTGAATGAGGGAATAATAAGTTTACCCTTTTTCTCAACACAGGTATATATAATGGTTTTTAAAAGCATGTCGTCAGATTCGGCATTAGCTTCATGCAGACGATCGCCGTACGTCGATTCAGCGATAAGGATGTCTGCCTGGGGAAATGCCCTGGGCGCTCTCAGCAAGCGGCCGTGGGGTCTTCCTATGTCTCCGGTGTATGCGATCGTTATAGGTTTACCGTTTTCTATCAGCGTCAGATTTGCGACAGCGCTCCCAAGCATGTGGCCGCTGTTGGTGAATTTCAGAAAAGTTGAATCATCAATTCTGAATTTTCTGTCGTATGCAATGCTTATGAACAGTTCCATGCATGCAATCGCATCATCCATTTTATATAGAGGCTCTACAGGAGGAAGTTTTTGTTTTGCTCTTTTCTTGTTGAACCATTTTACGTCATGTTCCTGTATACCGCCTGAATCGGCCAGCATAAGGGCACACAGGTCGCGCGTTGCATTAGTACATAATACGGACCCTTCGAATCCCATCTTGTAGAAATACGGAATAAGCCCTGCGTGGTCAATATGAGCGTGAGTCAATATTATATGATCGATTGAAGCGAAATCAAAACCAGGATTCCTGTTCATGCTGTCGGTTGCAAGGCCTTTGCCCTGAAACATCCCGCAATCAAGAAGTATCTTTTTTCCTTTTTCGGTAGTTATCAGATGTTTACTCCCGGTGACTTCCCGCGCTGCGCCAATAAATTGGATTTTCATATCTCTTATTTTATATTACAAAGATATTCATTGGTCGTTATTATTACTATAGATTTTAAGATTTGTTTTACAGGAAATATGAGAAATGCGGGGATACCATCAGAACTCAAAGAATTATATTTAAAATAAACGTAACGCGGGTGATATATTCTTTAACTTTTAACAGGTTTTTTACGCCTGAAAAAAGGCTTTAGTTTAAGGATAGGCGGCATAGTATCACCCAAAAGAAATCCCCATGGCTTTAATGGCTCAATGTGATCGAAAATGAGTTTGATAATTGCAAGAAGCGGAATAGAGAGGAACATTCCCGGAATACCCCATAATGCATTTCCGGCAATAACAACAATTATTGAAAAAAGGGCATTGATCTTGACTTTTGATGCGACAATTTTTGGTACAATATAATTGTTGTCAATTAACTGAATAATGTAATATGCGATAAGCACATAAATAGCAGTCCATCCATTAGGATTTGTAGCAAGGGCAACGATCATAGGTAAGGCCACTCCAACAAGTCCCCCTACATATGGAATAATGTTTACCAATGCTCCGATAATACCTAATATAATAGCATATTCTACTCCAAGTGCAAAAAGAGCTATGGTACATAATGCTGCAACTATAATGGCTTCCAGTACAAGCCCGACAAGATAGCGCTGTATAACGGTTTTGATCTGAGTTACCATTTCAGCCACTTCTTTTTTATTGCTTTTACCAAACAACCGGCTAATGAACTCCAGCAATAGCGGATGATAAAACAAGATCAGAAAAATGTATACAGGAACTAAAAACAATACTACTACACCGCTACCTATAGAGACAAGGGTCTTCCCTATTGATGTACTGCTGGTATTGATAATTTCTGCTTTTGCCATTGTGACCCAGTCCTTTATTTTTTGCGGGTTTATATCAAAATAGGCCGAAGCCCAGGTGACAGTCTGATTAATTGCTTCTGTAAATCTTTCGACCAGCGTAGGCCATGAATCGCCAAATCTGCTTGCCTGTGAAAATAAAAGTGCAACTACTGCTGCTATAACCACAAAAGTTAAAAATATTGTGATTACAATGGCAAGTACCCTGTTTATCCTGATCCTTACAAAAAAATTAACTACTGGATGAAGAAGAACGGCAATTATAACAGAAAATATTAAAGGTACTATTATGCTTCCGGCGATATATAACACTGCAAACAGGCCCAATATCCCGATAATGAATATTGCTGCCTTTATATAAAAGGGAAGATTATTTTCTTTAGTTATCACTTTGGATATCAGGGCTCTCTTTTTTATGAAACAGACTATTTATGATAAACTGACCAACTGATTTAACAGTTTCGGGATGTTTGGAAATTAAATTTGTAATGCCGTATTGTAAAACAGAGCCGACTAATTTTCTGAGTGGCCCTCCTGAAGATCCCACAAAGACCTTTTTTGAAATATATCCTGTAACCATACCTGTTGCAGTACTTACAATATTGTCTAATAAAACCGGCGTAGAAACAACATCGTTTACCGCATTCTTAAGCAGGTTCATTGGCTTCAAACCTTCATATGTTACATAAAATTGCTCTTTCAAAAACAGTAATTTTACAGCCTGTTCTTCTTCTAATAACTGAATAGCATTTTTCAGTTCTGATGCGGAAGTGATGTTTTGCATAAAATATTATTTAAGGGCCTGTTTAATAATGTAATTGCAGATATGATTTTTAATCTTCTTATGAAAAAAGAAGTGAAAAATAACTCCTGCAATGCCATAGAAGGCTGCAACTAAAAAGAATCCCAGGAATATTTCATCAAGTATTCCTCCCAGCCAGAAAGCCAGACCAAGATTTACAAAAATCAGAAAAGAAGTTAGCAAAACAAAAACGATTGTATGAGGCACCATTGACGAAACCACATCTGATGACTTATCCAGTAGCTTAAGTTTGATGAGATCATAAGTCGTTTTACCATACTCGGTCGCACGTTCCACCAAGGGGTCGAATAATAAATCCTTTTCTTTCATGATTCTTTTGATTTTATTTACAATTATTTTGAAAGTAATTCCATGTCAGTTTTCAATAAAGGGCTGTCTCAAAACTGTTCCCGTTGTGATTTTCATCGACTTTTTGCCCCGCCCTAAAGG
>CAZEWB010000566.1:0-3304 GCA_964515655.1 uncultured Bacteroidales bacterium | reverse complement strand
GTGTTGGGTGTGTTTGGTGTTTTTGGTAAAAAAGAAAAGTACCAGAAATTTCTGAAACTGCACTACGCAATGTATCTGTCTGCTTTCACCGACATGGGTTACGTACATTCTGATGTAAAACTCCAGACATACCAGAATAAGTTCTTATATGGGTATGGACTAGGTTTTAACTTCGTTACTTATTATGACTGGGTCATCCGTGCAGAGTATTCTATGAACATGTATGGCGAAAATCGTGTATATTTGCATTTTCAAGCACCATTCTGATGAAGAGCATAGCATTATACGGCAGGAATGTTCCGGATGAATTCAGGAATTCCATTATTTATATCCTGGACTGGATGAAACGTACAGGTATGGAACTTAATATCTATCATCCTTTTTTTGAGTACCTGAATAGTATCGGGCTTACCAAACACATAAAGGCCAAAACTACTTTCACCGGTTATTATGATATTCCAAACGATGTGGAAGCCTTTATGTGTGTCGGCGGTGATGGTACTTTTCTGGAGGCAGTATCTGTGGTCAGGGAGAAAAAGATACCGTTGATAGGCGTTCACACCGGAAGACTGGGTTTTCTCGCTAATATTACTGTGGATGAACTCCCCCAGGCGCTTGAAATGATAAATAAAAACGAATTTGATATCGAGGAACGTTCCCTGCTGCATCTTACATCCGGCAGTTTCACATTCCCTGACTTCAACTGTGCCCTTAACGAGTTTACTGTTTACAAACACGACAGTTCTTCGATGATCTCCATCAGTACATATATCAATAATAAATTTCTTAACACGTACTGGGCTGACGGGCTTATTATTTCAACACCAACGGGATCTACCGCATATTCTATGAGTATGGGCGGGCCTGTGATCTCGCCTGATACACGCAACTTTATTATTACACCTATAGCGCCACATAGTCTTACTGTCCGGCCAATTGTTGTATCTGATGACGCTGAAATCAAACTGAAGGTCGAAAGTCGTTCGGGAAATTGCATGGTCTCTCTTGATCACCGTTCATGTAATGCTGAATCAGGTATTGAGTTATTTATAAATAAAGCTCCTTTTACCATCCGCACTATACGACTGAAGAATCAGAACTTCTTTAACACACTTCGCCAGAAACTGATGTGGGGAGTGGATAAACGTAATTAAAAAACTAAGGTCGAGGTCGAGGGTCAAGGTCAAGATACTTTTCCCATTCTCGACCTTGACCTTGATCTCGACCTTTTTATCTTTTTTCCTAAAGTTTCATAAACTTATTTTCAAAAAATCATACATTGTTGTAATTTAGCAAAAAAATATCGGATGAGAACGTTATCGGTTATATTAAGAGTACTTGTAGGACTGCTGTTTATTTTTTCAGGGTTCGTTAAGGGAGTTGACCCGTGGGGTTCAGCAATAAAACTCGAAGATTATTTTGTCGCTTTCGGTTGGGATTCAATGGTTCCGTATGCATTCTTTATAGGGTCGCTGATGAATGTCTGTGAATTCGTGATTGGTTTCTGCCTCGCTTTGGGGATAAGGATCAAGCTTGCTGCACTTGGCGCTGTGTTATTCATGCTGATCTTTACACCGCTCACATTTTATCTTGCTATTGCAAATCCTGTTAGCGATTGCGGTTGCTTTGGAGATGCAATAAAACTGACAAACTGGGAGACCTTTTATAAGAATATTGTGATATGTGCCTTTGTAGCTTTTGTCTTCATCCGCCGCAAACATTACAAATCATGGATGAACAAAAAAGCAGAATGGCTGGGCGCATTTATCGGACTTTTAATAATTGCCGGTACAAGCTGGTATTCGTATTCCTATCTTCCACTAATCGATTTTCTGCCTTATAAAATTGGCAATAACATACCATCACTGATGAAAGTTCCCGACGGCATGCCGGTTGACAAATATGAACAGTTCATTACCCTTAAAGATACTACAACAGGAAAGAATATTGATGTTACAGTGGATACATACAGCAATGATTCCACATACTGGGGACAGGGAACAAAATACAAGTATATTTCAATATCTGAACCTAAACTAATTCAAAAAGGTTATCAGCCTCCTATACACGACCTGACCATGGTGTCTGCAGTTGATGGAAACGATATTACCGAGGACGTACTTCAGGACAGTTCATATAGTTTCCTGATGATATCCTATAAACTTGCAAAAGCTTCCACATCTCATTTTGATGAATTCGGGAAACTGGCAAAATATGCAGAATCCAAAGGGTATCGCTTTATCTGCATGACTTCATCGACCAACGATGATATTGAAAAATTCACGACAGACTTCAAACCTACTTATGCATTTTATCTTACCGATGAGACCACGCTTAAAACAATAATTCGCTCAAACCCCGGACTGATGCTGATAAAGGGGGGAAATGTGATTGATAAGTGGAGCCATAATGCATTACCATCTCCGGAAAAAATCGAAAATAAATACAAATAGCAAAATGAAAACAAAAGTTGTAGCCGGTAACTGGAAAATGAATACCAATCCTTCCGATGGAAAAGCATTGGCTCAGGCAATAGATGATTTTATGAAATCACTTAGCGGTTTACGTCCTAAGGTCATTCTGGCGCCTCCATTTACACATCTTCAGTCGATGGCTGAGTATAAAAATGTTTATCTTGCCGCGCAAAATTGCAGCAACTACCCAAAGGGCGCATACACAGGTGAGGTAAGCGCTGAAATGATAGCTGCCACCGGCGCCAAATATGTAATTATCGGGCATTCCGAAAGAAGGGCATATTTCAAAGAAGACAATGCAACACTTGCTGCCAAAGTAAATATTGCGCTCGTGAACGACCTTAAACCTATATACTGTTGTGGCGAAACCCTTGAGGAACGCGAAAGCGGGAAACTTTTTGATATTGTAAAAAATCATATCGAAGAAGGATTGTTCCATCTGACTCCTGAGGAGTTCTCTAAGATTCTTGTTGCATACGAACCTGTATGGGCAATAGGAACCGGAAAAACAGCCACTCCTGAACAAGCCGGTGAGATGCATGCATATATCCATAAACTTGTGACTGAAAAATATGGACTTGCTCTGGCAGATAAACTCCCGTTGTTGTATGGCGGAAGCGTTAATGCAGCAAATGCACACCAGTTGTTTTCAACTCCTCATATTGATGGCGGCCTTGTTGGCGGCGCTTCCCTGAAGGCTGAAGAATTCATTCAGATAATAAAGGCAGCAGGCTGATCTAAGTAAATCCGGGTAACTATAATAACTGATGATACGCAAAAAGACAGTGAATAAGCCCCAAGATCCAAGCCCCAAGATCCAAGCCCCAAGG
>CAZEWB010000565.1:0-3307 GCA_964515655.1 uncultured Bacteroidales bacterium | reverse complement strand
TATTTGATCCCTAACGGGATCGGGGGAATAGAAAATCGGGTCGAGGGTTGAGGTCAGGAATTGGGATTATGATGAGGATAACGATTAAGATTAGGATTGGGGAGAAGGTTGGGGTCGAGGTTGAGGTTGAGGTCAAGATCGAGAAAGTTCTACTATTCCCGACCTTATCCCTGGCCTTGATCATATTCACTTATTCTGTTTTCACCAGCCGGTACGTTGCAGAAATTTTTCCGGATTTGAATTTTAGAGTATAGAAGCCCTGAGAAACTTCTGAAACTGAAATTTCCGGTCTGTCAGAAGTGTTTTCGGTAATTTTTCTTCCTAAAGCATCATACAATTCCATTGTGTACGGACCTGTTTCGCCTTCTCCGGTTTCAATGCGGATATAATCATCAAATGGATTGGGATATGCCACACCGGGCAGAGTCCAACCGGCGGTCTCTGCGCTGACACAATCCAGAATTTTAACAACAACCCAGTCGCTTGCCGTACATCCGGATGCATCAGTAACCGTTACAATGTAGAGATAATTCCCATGAATCAACAGGCTGCTGTTTACAAAAAGGGAATCCAGAATACTTCCGTTGTTCCATAAATACGAAACGAAGCCAGTTCCTGGTGAAAGTGTCGTGGTTTCACCAACACAGATAGTAAAAGTTGGTCCCAGTTCGGGGACGGGAGCAGGAGTAATATTGACAGTAAAAAATGATGTATCGCTCCAGCAACCATACTCATCCCTTATCATCGCCCAGTAATCCCCCGAAGTATAGAAACAATACCACTGGCTTGTACCGTTCAGGGTAGACCACCAGTAGAGTGATGATTGGGGGAGAGTAATTCTTTCGCCCGAACACAGATCATAAAGGGAGTCGAGAGTAAGTTGCGGACGGCTAACCACAACTGTTACAGAGTCGGAATCGGTATTGCCATGTGCATCTGTAACAGTTACATAATAGGTAGTGATTGTATCAACAGCAGCCATCGGATTAACCACCGAAGTGTCGGACAATCCCGCAGACGGAACCCATGAATAGGTCATCGGCCAGTATAGGCCGCTTATGATTGGGTGAAGTTCTACAAGAGTTCCAGGGCAGGTGTTTGCGTTTTCAACTTCAATATCGACATTAGTGGGAATGTCCACATGAATAGTATCACAATTATACGAAGATGCGTTGTACAACAGAATGATCTTTTCGATATTGCTTTTCATTTTATTTACAGAAAGAAGGTTGTTTCCTGAACTGTCCCTTCCCAACACGTATGCAAAGTCGATACATTTCCCTTTCCCGGGGTCGAGAGTAAAAGGCCCGATAGAGCCAAGAGATCTCCGGTCGCCCGGAGGATTGCTTTCCGAAACCTCAGACCAGCCGGATCCCGAAACCGGGTCGCCATCGAAACAATACCGGGTAACATTGGTTCCTCCATAGCCATTACCCCCTTCTGTATATGGAGTTCCATCCTTCCAGTACCCGCGCAGGTTATAGTAGTAGTCAGAAGGATTTTGTGGATCCATCATTGGCCCCAAGTTGGTATTGGTGTAATACAAATGCGAATAAAGCGGCGAACTCAGGAATACCAATCCCTGTGCCGGTATATTGCTCTTATAAGTAGTATCATAAGGTTGGGCATTATATGTGTAATAACAATTCCGTGCAACATCGCAACCGGTAAAATCATCTATCGGGTTGCCAATGTCAAAGTCGGCCTGAATGCCCATATACACATTGTTCAGCGGATATGGGTTGAAATTTGTGACATACAGGTGAACAAATATGGTTTGTGAAAGTGCTTCGTCGGTTGTATCGTAAACCCAGTACATTATGGCAATTTCACAATTAAGCGGAACGCCACCCGAAGTATGGGGCAAGCGAATATCGTTGGTTACATTCAGTATTGTTTTATCCCCTCTTATCACAGGATAGTCTCCCAGAGCCGGCTCATAAACATAGTTACCGTTCAGATCGAAATATGGTGCAGAAAGCGACGGCCATGCCTTAATTGCATCCGGTATAATATACCCCGGCTGGTCCCAGTTCGCAATATGGTAATCGATCTCTGCTTTCGAAACGACCCACAGGCGATCATTGATACTGTCATAAGTATCATCGTACACTCCGCTTAACTGAATTGGTCCGGGAAAGAAATCAATTTCTTCATTATATCTGGTCACAGCAAGAAGAAGGTTTTGCATGGGGTCGTTTCCTGCCAGCCATAGGTTTGAATTGAACACTGTGTACTTTCCTGAATCTATCGGGAATTCTATTCCTAAAGGATCAGCGCCGCTAAGCCAACCTGTAGGGTCATATGCAAGAATTCCGCAGCGATTTGTGATATGTGCCCTTATCTGTGATGTTTCGAGGAAGGCTTCTATGGGATTTTTTACAGTCCATTTGCGCGTTTTTATACATTCTTTATCGGTACCGATACATACATCATTGTTTGCAATGTGAATACAGTTAATCACTGTTGACGGAGATACAAAAACGCCTCCGAAGCAGGTAAATGCAGAGCCATCGTAGCGACTCAATGAATACTCATGCCCAAACCATATTATGCCTGAAGCATCACCGTATATGGCGGAAATTGTATCTGATAAAAGTCCCTGCGTTGTTGTATAGACCTGAAATGTTGTTCCGTTATAATATGCTGCGCCGTTTGATGTTCCCACCCACACCCTGCCGGGAGCCTCACTCCATAATGCTTTTATGTTGTCCGAAGGAAGCCCGTTGGCTGTCGTGAAATTCTGGAATGAAGTTCCGTCGAATTTCGAAAGACCGGACAACGTACCTATCCACAGATATGTGCCGTCGAAAGACAAGGAACGGATAGAGTTTGCAGGGAGGCCGTCGCTGACAGTATATTGAATAAATGAAAATCCATCGAAGCGGATAAGACCGATAGTGGTTCCGATCCACAGAATGTTGCCGGGAGCAGATGCCAGAGCCTGAACATGCTGCGACTGCATTCCGGTAGATGTATTGTAATTGGAAACCACCCCGTTATTCCAGCACGAAAGACCGATAAAACTGCCCATCCACACTTTCCCTGAACTATCACATGTAATTGCACGAAGAGAATTGGAGATTAATCCATCGGCTATCGTAATATTCATCATTGCCGTACCATCGTAACGATATGCTCCCGTAGAGCCTGATGCTATCCATATGTTCCCGTTTATGTCCGAAGAAATCCCGACAACTGATGTAGCCGGAATATTGTGCTCGGTGAACATTGTGTGCCAGGTTTGTGAATCCGCAAGTTGTGATAAGAAAATAAACAGGATTAAGTACAAATACCTCATGTACTA
>CAZEWB010000564.1:2201-3313 GCA_964515655.1 uncultured Bacteroidales bacterium | reverse complement strand
ATGCTGCTCAGGCATTTTCTTCGGATGTATCGGCATTCTATACTAAAGATCTTGAAGTTGATAAAAAACCTCTTACAATTGCTGCAGGTATTAATTTTTCAAATCTCGGAAGCAAAGTGTCATATACAGATAACGCCGACAAAGACTTTCTTCCTGCAATGCTTCGCCTTGGCGCTTCTGCCAAAACAGATCTTGACGATTATAATTCCATTCTGTTTACTGCTGAACTGAGCAAACTTCTCGTTCCATCTCCACCTGTATGGGACACAATTACAGATGCACAAGGCAATCTGATTCCCAAGTACGGCAAGAATCCTAATGTTTCAGTTCCAGTTGGACTTTTCCAGTCATTCTGGGATGCTCCGGGAGTTGTAAAAGACCCTCTTTATCCTGATGACAGAAGTGTAGGTATTGAAGAATGGCGCGAAATAAACTGGTCGTTCGGCGCTGAATACTGGTATTCAAAACAGTTTGCGATACGGGCAGGATATTTCCACGAAGATGCTACCAAGGGAAACAGAAAATTCTTTACGGTAGGTCTCGGCCTTCGCCTGAATGTGTTCGGCCTGGATTTTTCATACCTTATTCCCGTAAATCAGCGTAATCCTCTCGAAAACACGCTCCGCTTCACTCTGCTTTTCGATTTCGAAGCAGTTAAAAAGTCCGATGCAGCATCGCCAAATGGCAAATAACTTCAGAATAGGTTTCGGATACGATATTCATTCCTTCACCCAGGGAGATCATGTTATTGTAGGTGGTGTAAAGATCCCGTATTCCAAAGGTCTTTCGGCTCATTCGGACGGTGACGTTCTTGTTCACGCGGTCTGTGATGCCCTGCTTGGCTCGGCAGCATTAGGCGACATCGGCACACATTTTCCAAACACTGATATCCGGTATAAGAATATCAGCAGCCTTTTATTACTCGAAAAAACAATTGAGATCCTTTCGAATGCAGGGTATGTTCCTGTAAATATCGATTGTACTCTTGTTTCCGAATCCCCAAAAATTAGTCCTCACTATTCAGAAATACGCAGCAAAATTGCAGCACGGTGCGGGTTAGACCCCGACTTTATCTCAGTAAAGACAACAACAAAACCAAACACACCCAACAC
>CAZEWB010000564.1:1824-2191 GCA_964515655.1 uncultured Bacteroidales bacterium | reverse complement strand
CGCTACGGCAGTAGCGCTGGTAATAAAAAGAGATGCTCAGAGTTTTGTATAAGTCCCCGTAACCTGTTCAGGACCGTTTCCGTCGTCGAAAGTATAAGACCAGGAAATACTTTTATAATTCGAAGCAACTGATCCGGAACCTGCAAAAACAAATCCTTCGAATATATCTGAGCTGAGTGTGAGAGTATTTCCTGAAACTGTTGCCTTCTTCTTCTTTCCAAGTCCCATATTGAAAAAGTTATCAATGTAAATGATTGCCGAATTTGCCGAATCAATTGAAATATCGACATAATAGTTCGACGGGCCGTATGTTGCCGAATTTTCCTGACTGCGCCAGGAACCACAGACACTACCCGAAACAACAAAC
>CAZEWB010000564.1:0-1814 GCA_964515655.1 uncultured Bacteroidales bacterium | reverse complement strand
GGTCATCGTCTTCATCAGGCTGACATGCAACAAGGAATGTGCTCAGCGAAACCAGCAAAAAGCCGTAATACAGTATTCTTTTCATCTGTTTAAAAATTAACATATTGTTGATTATATGGACATTTCACAATTACTTGCATGTAGTCTTTTAGCCGCAGATTTCGCAGATTTTCACAGATATTTTTCTGAGTAATCTGTGTAATCTGTGGCAAAATACTGATTGATATTTCATATTCCCAGTGATTCAATTATTTCGTCATTTACAAGATTCGGGAGTGTCACCTTTAGCATGGGTTCCTTCTGCATAGCCCTTTTGATCGCTGAGATCGCTCCTTTATTACGGGCCCAGCTGCGGCGGCTTATTCCATTATTAACATCCCAGTGTAACATCATTTTAATTCTGCGGTCTGCATCGGCGCTACCGTCAAGAACCATACCAAAGCCGCCATTTATAACTTCTCCCCAGCCTAACCCTCCGCGAGTATGTATCGTGATCCTGGTGGCGCCACGGAATCCGTCGCCGATAACATTCTGGACAGCCATATCTGCAGTATAAGAAGAGCCGTCGTAAATATTTGAAGTTTCGCGGAAAGGAGAATCAGTGCCGGAGACATCATGATGGTCGCGGCCTAATACAACAGGAGCGGTAATCTTACCTTCACTAATAGCTTTGTTGAAAGCAGTTGCAATAGCTATGCGTCCGTCTGCATCTGCATACAGGATTCTTGCCTGGCTGCCTACTACAAGTTTATTCTTCCGGGCTTCCCGTATCCATTTCAGGTTATCGAGCATCTGTTGCCTGATCTCATCCGGAGCCTCTGCAGCCATCTTTTCGAGAACATTTGCAGCAATCTCATCTGTTTTCTTAAGATCATCAGGATCGCATGAAGTGCACACCCAGCGGAAAGGACCGAAACCATAATCAAAACACATAGGACCCATTATGTCCTGGACATACGAAGGATACCTGAACCTGCCATCAGGAAGCATGACGTCGGCGCCGGCACGGCCTGCCTCAAGAAGGAAAGCGTTTCCGTAATCGAAGAAATACATCCCATCCGAACTGACCTTATTTATTGCAATAACCTGTCTGCGTAATGACTCATATACTTTTCCCCTGAACAATTGCGGATCTTCGGCCATCATTTTGTTTGACTCCTCAAATGTCAGCCCGGCCGGATAATATCCTCCTGCAAAGGGATTGTGCAAAGAAGTCTGGTCACTTCCCATATCAATATGAATCTTGCGTTCAGCAAGTCTTTCCCAAAGATCAACCACATTTCCATGGAACGCCAGTGAAAGAGCTTTTTTAGCAGTGGCTGCTTCCAGGGCACGATCAATGACTTTATCAACGTCTGTGAAAACCTCATCAACCCAGCCCTGTGAATGGCGGGTATGAACGGCTTTGGGATTTACTTCTGCAACAATTCCGACACATCCGCTGATGACTGCAGCCTTTGGCTGAGCGCCACTCATACCACCCAGTCCGCTTGATACAAATATTTTTCCTTCAGCGCCTTTGTCATTTTTGCTTATCAGTCGCGAAGCATTCAATATTGTAATAGTTGTTCCATGTACAATTCCCTGGGGACCTATATACATAAATGAACCTGCCGTCATTTGTCCGTACTGGGAAACGCCAAGCGCATTAAACTTTTCGTAATGGTCTTTAGAAGAATAATTAGGAATCACCATACCGTTTGTAACAACAACCCGCGGAGCGTCTTTGTTCGACGGGTAAAGTCCCATCGGATGTCCCGAATACATTACTAGCGTTTGCTCATCGGTCATTTCGGCCAGATACTTCATTGTCA
>CAZEWB010000563.1:0-3314 GCA_964515655.1 uncultured Bacteroidales bacterium | reverse complement strand
TGTGTTGGGTGTGTTTGGTGTTGTGGTGCATATTAATACACCGGAGGATTACAAAAAGTATTTTAAGAAATATTGATTGTAACACTATTTCTTAAAATACTTTTTGTAATCCTCCGGTGTATTAATATTCACCAGCACTTTTTCATCGTCAACCTCAACCTTTTTCCCGGAAAATTGTTTAAGGTATTCTTTAAGATTAAGATTAAGATAATGATTATGATTATGATCTTTTTCGTTTAATATCTTTTTTGCTACCATTCCTGAGATCAGTATAGGATGTCCGCCTTTTCCTTTATATACAGGGTAAGAAAAATCAGCCTTGCCGGACGTGGAAAGCAAGGATTCTATTGTTTCTATTGTAATGAACGGATTATCAACATTATGAATAAGAACAGGGGTGTTGCAGGCCAATTCCCTGATGCCGGTCATTAAAGAATAAAAACGCCCGAATTCCGGATGAGAATTAAAAGCAACTGATACATTGTCAATGAAATAATGATTGTTTTTTTCAAGAAGTTCAATCCCTTCTTTGTTGAGAACGGCAATTATCTGCTTACACCCGGCCTGTTCAAGAACTGATGTAATATGTTGAATGAAAGTTACATTGTTGGAAAAAGGCAGGCTGAACTTTGGTGTCTTCATTCTGGAAGAAGTTCCAGCCGCAAGAATTATTGCTGAAAAATCACTACACATTTTGGCAGATTTCATGTTTTATTGTGACAAAATTACCTTAAAAAAGCATAGAAAGTTCTACAAGTCGACTCTTTTATTTAGATTTGCTCCTGAAAATCAGGAATAAAATGACTGAAAAATTCAAACCTGTTCCTCTTAAAACATTGGTTCATATCGTATTAGATGAACTGAAAAAGGAAAAAACTGTTTTTGGAATACCACGTGAACTGTTTTTTGTGCCTGGCAAGGTCAACCCCTTTAAGGTTCAGCAGTTTAACAAGGCAATTGACACCCCTCTGGGTGTTGCTGCCGGTCCTCATACTCAGATGGCCCAGAACATAGTAGGGGCATGGCTGATGGGTGCCAGGTATATAGAACTGAAGACTATTCAAACACTTGACGATCTTGATGTTGCTAAGCCGTGCATAGACATGCAGGATGAAGGATATAACTGTGAATGGTCTCAGGAACTGAAGATTAAGGAAAGTTTCAATGAATATCTGAATGCCTGGATAATGATTCACATCCTTAATAATGAAATTGGAACAAAAAAAGACATTGGAACAATTTTTAACATGAGTGTCGGGTATAATCTGGAGGGAATAATGAAGGAGAATGTGCAGTGGTTTTTTTCGAAGATGGAAGATTGCTCAGCGGAACTCAAAAAGAAAGTAACTGAAATTAAGTCTGTTTATCCTGGAATTTCAAAAATATCTGTCCCTTCAAGGATCTCCGACAATATCACACTCTCCACTATGCATGGTTGCCCTGCCGGTGAAATTGAAAAAATTGCTACTTATCTGATTGAAAAAAAGAAACTTCACACGTATGTAAAACTCAATCCGACAATACTGGGACCTAAAGTTCTAAGGGATATCCTTAATGATAAGCTTAAATTCAAAACCAATGTTCCGGATATTGCCTTCCAGCACGATCTTAAATATCCTGATGCGCTGAAAATTATCAGGTCGCTTCAGAAAACGGCAAAAAAGAATAAACTGCAGTTTGGTTTAAAACTTACAAATACTCTTGAGTCAGTCAATAACAAATCAGTTTTTCCGCATGGTACAGGCATGATGTACATGAGCGGACGCGCTTTGCACCCGCTTTCAATAAATTTAGCTTCTAAGTTACAGAAGGATCTGAAGGGTGAAATTCCGATGTCTTTTTCTGCCGGCACCGATGCATTTAATTTTGCCGATATCCTTGCCTGCGGTTTTAAAACCGTTACAGTTTGTTCTGACATATTGAAACCAGGCGGATATATGAGGCTGAACCAGTATTTCGAAGAAGCCGGAATGCGGTTTAAGGATAGAAAAGCGAAAACCGTCGAAGAATTTGTTCAACAAGTTGCCGGGTTGAAGAAGCTGGAGACCGCTTCTACAAAAAACCTTGACCGCTACGCAAAGGAAGTCCTGACATCAATACGATATAAAAGGGATTACATTGTAGCGCCTGACATCAAGACCGGACGGGAACTCGGATATTTCGACTGCATTGAGGCTCCCTGCAAAGATTCATGTGCAACAAATCAGGATGTTCCCGGGTACATGTTTCATTCTTCAAAGGGTGATTTTGCAAAGGCTTCCGAAGTGATCCTCAGAACAAATCCTTTTCCCGCAATTACAGGTATGGTGTGCGATCATTTATGCCAGACTAAGTGTACGAGAGTCAATTACGATCAGTCCTTGCATATCAGGGAAGTTAAAAGGTTTATTTCAGAACAGGATCAGGTGAAGTTAAAACCTGTAAAAAAGAACAATAAGAAAGTTGCTGTTATCGGCGCGGGTCCATCCGGACTTGCATGTGCATACTATCTGGCTCTTGCCGGTTTTACTGTTGAAGTTTTCGAAGCAAAAACAAAGGCAGGCGGAATGGTGCAATATGCTATCCCGGGCTTCCGTCTTACAGACAGCGCAATAGACAAAGATTTCAGGAGGGTCAAAGATCTAGGGGTGAAAATTAACTTCAGCAAGAAGATCGATAAAAAAGCATTTGCCACATTGCAAAAGGGATTCGATTATATATACATCGGAACCGGAACTCCTGTTTCTGCAAAACTTGAAATAGAGGGGGCAGAATCAAAAGGTGTAATAGAGCCTCTCGAATTTCTTTTTAAAGCTAAAAAAGGAGAATCTACCGGAATAGGTAAAAACGTAGTGATCATCGGTGGCGGAAACACAGCAATGGATGCAGCACGTACCGCTTACCGTCTTATTGGAAAGACGGGAAAGGTAACTGTAGTTTACCGCAGGACGATCAACGAAATGCCCGCAGATCAGGGTGAAATAAAAGCAGTGCTTGAAGAAGGGATCGAAATTATTGAACTTGTATCACCTGAAAAAGTTATTCAGAAAAATGGAAAGGTATCGGGACTCGGTTGCAACAGAATGCAATTGTCGGGCGTTGACGAATCCGGCAGACCAAAACCTGTAAAGATCAAGAACTCCGGATTTACAATTTCATGCGACACAATTATTCCTGCCTTTGGACAGAAAACAGATATTGACTTTATTCCGGCTGAGGATTTCAGTATTGATAAGAACATACGCAAAACCAATCTGAAAAATGTTTTTATCGGCGGCGATGCAATAAACGGTGCAGCTACTGCTATCAAAGCAATAGGAGACGGAAGAAAAGTT
>CAZEWB010000562.1:0-3315 GCA_964515655.1 uncultured Bacteroidales bacterium | reverse complement strand
TGAATTCCTTTCCGAAATATGGGGTTTATACCCTTTTTACGAAGAAAAATACGGTCATTGCACAGCACCGTTCAGCGGAGGTATGGAACACCAGACAATGACCAGTCTCGGATTTTTTAGTTTTGAACTGGTAATACACGAGCTTGCCCACATGTGGTTCGGCGACTATGTTACCTGCGCTACATGGCAGGATATATGGGTAAACGAAGGTTTTGCAACTTATTCAAATTACCTCGGGCTTGATCATTTCAACACTTATTCAGAAGCCCAAACTTATATGTACGATATGCACGATGACATTATGAACCAGGCGGACGGCAGTATTTATGTACCTTTTGCAGATGTAATGGACGAAGGACGTATTTTTGATTATCGCCTTACTTATGAAAAAGGCGCCGCGATAATCCACACAATGCGTTTTATTGTAAATAATGACAGTTTGTTCTTTGCCGCATTCAGGGATTTTCTGCAAACATATTCTTTTGGAACAGCATATGCCGACGATTTCAGGGACATACTTGAATCACATACAGGTATTGATTTTCATTCCTATTTCGATGAATGGTTCTACGGCGAAGGATTTCCCACATACAGCCTGCAAGCCCAGCCATACAACGATTCGCTTTTATGTACTTTAACACAGACAACATCAATGCCATCGGTTACTCCGGTATTCACGAATCCGCTTGAAATAAAATTCGCACATTCTTTGGGTGATACTACAATCAGAGTACAACCTACAGGAAATTCCCTGAGCTTTGACTTATACTTTCCGTACACTGTCACAGAAATTATAATTGATCCGGAAAACGATATTGTCAACGAATCAGGAACTATTGTTGTTAATGTTTCTGATATTTCAGAAAATAACACAGTCATTTTTCCCAATCCTGCAAAAGACCGTTTATACATTGGCGATGGACATTCATATAGCAATTACAGTATAAGCGATATTAACGGAAGAGTTGTTGCGGAAGGAGTATTGAACGGCAACTCTATCAGTCTTGTTCTGCCTGTGAACGGCATTTATCAACTTACGTTATCCGGTAAATCTGTTGTATTTAATACCCGTTTTGTTCATATTGATGAATAGAATTTCTTCATATATAATAGTGTCTGCTTTTCTTTTGATCCCCCTGATCTCTCTTGGGAAAAAGGACAGTACCAAAACCCCGAAAGAAACCGATACGCTATATATTGATGACTATTACAATGCTCTTACTATTTGGGGAAATACTTTTTCAAAAAACAATAATATCTCAGTTGTCGATGCTGCCACTCCGTCCCAACTGACTTATGTTCCGAACCTCTCAGCATATATAGGCCCCGGCATAGGGTATAAATGGGCTGCGCTTGACCTCTCGTATTTCAGTTTCAGGCCAAAGGATGTAAACCTATACGGAAAACCAACGAGATTAGATGTTCAGGGACATTTCCATCTGAAAAAACTCATGATAAATGGAAACTTTCAGTACTATGAAGGCTTTTACCTTAACAGTTATCCCGAAACAGCCGGTTTACTTAAACCGGATTCAACTCCGTATGTGAGACCCGACATTTCGCAGCTCGGATTCGGCGCTTCAGTCATGTACGCTTTCAGCTGGAACAAATACTCACTCGGGGCTTCATTCTCACAATCCCAGCGTCAGAAAAAAAGCAAGGGAACATGGGTGATAGGAGCACAGCTATCTTTTTTTGCCCTGAGCGGAGACAGTAATCTCATACCGACACTCGTAAGGCCGACAATGGATTCTTCAGCTTATTTATTAGGAATGGGATCATTCAATGTGGGTATAAACGGCGGGTATATGTACACTTTAGTATATAAAAACTGGTATGCAACATGCGCTCTGATCCCCGGATTCGGAAAGCAGACATATATATATGCCCTTATTAATGACACAGCAGCCCGTTACGATAATTCAAAAAATGCCGGGAAATTCTATGCCCGCCTATCTCTGGGTTATAACGGCAGGCTTTTTTACTCGGGTCTTTCGATAATAGGCGAAACCTCTGACTTCAGAAATGCCACAAAATCATACATAAGCCATAACTTCAGCACTGTGCGTTTCTTTGTAGGATACCGCTTTTTTATACGTGAACGAAAAATATGGATTCTATGAAAAACATTCCGCTCATACTTTCAGAAATACCGTTGGATGTTATATGCTGCATTTTGCCACAGATTACACAGATTACACAGATTACACAGAAAAATATCTGTGAAAATCTGTGTAATCTGTGGCTAACAGGCGACAAACAATTATATATATACATGAAACGGGATAAATTGTTCCATTTTGAATCGCATGAAAATGCCCCAGGTTTCAAATTCCAAGACCCAAATTCCAAGACTCAAATTCCAAGGGAGCTGTCCCTTGGGACTTGGGCTTTGAGACTTGGGACTTGGGTCTTTAAAAGAATGTATAAATTTACCCCGTGCAAAGTATAAAATGATAACCACATGAAATACTCATCTTTTTTTATTTTGTTTCTGATGTCTGCTCTTATTGTGCAGGCTCAGAGAAACAGCGACTATCAGAAAGCTGACGAGTGGAAACACAACGGCGGAAGCATTTATTCCGTTCCGAAAAACATAGAATGGCAGAATGCGTACAACCAGCGCTTCGTCCATATTGACGTAGAAGTGCACGACACTTCAAATTATATTTCGGGAAACGTAAAATACAATGCGACCTGTACGGGAAGTGCTATGACCGAACTTAAGTTTCAACTTGTACCGGAACTTATAATTGATTCCATTCTTATTGGCGGAATAAATTCAGTTTTCACACGCCTTGCAGAGATCACAACTGTAACGCTGTCTTCTTCCATACCGCCTGCACAGAACTTTATATGGCAAGTCTATTATCATGGTGCTCCGATAAATCCTGTTGAATACCGCGGACTTTTTCACATTGTCGATGACTTCTATCTGCAAGATGTTACATATTCTCTATCGGAACCATTTCACCTTAAAGAATGGCTGCCTTGTAAGGAGGACCTGACGGACAAACTGGATTCTGCCTGGACATTTATTACAACTGACACTTCCTGCATGGCAGGATCGAACGGTCTGCTTACCAATGTCACGGAATTTGGAAACGGGTTACACCGTTATGAATGGAAGACCCGTTACCCGATGACCTTTTACCTGCTTTCACTCAACGTGTCCGATTATATGGAATACAACCTGTACGCACATCCGGCGGGATACCCCGACAGCGTTTTAGTTCAAAACTATTTGTTCGATAATCCCACTGCTCTTCTCTTTTGGCAGAACGACCCAAAACAAACCAAACACACCCAACACAA
>CAZEWB010000561.1:0-3318 GCA_964515655.1 uncultured Bacteroidales bacterium | reverse complement strand
TGTGTTGGGTGTGTTTGGTTTGTGTTGTGAAATCAGTAATACGCAAGTTAATTGAATAGTTTTTCACAGCGACTCTATCGACATAAAAAACTATTCAATTAACTTGCGTATTACTGATTTCACAGGAAAAACCGTTTCAGGTTATACCGAAATAAAGGCATTGCCAAAATTTGCGGGATTAAGTTTTTTCAGGCTCGACCTGTATGTTCTGAACATTGACAGTATTTATCTGGATGGCATTAAAGTCAGCACATTTTCGTATAACGACACGTTGATCCAGATACCTCTTGCCCCTCCGCTAACTCTGACTGATACAATCAATGTAAAAGTCTATTACAACGGACACCCGCAGGAAGACCCGGGCGTAAACCACTGGGGAGGATTCAAGTGGTCGGGCACACAGGCATACAACCTTGGCGTGGGTTTCGATACAGATCCTCACGCATTCGGGCGCTGCTGGTTCCCTTGTATCGACGATTTTGTCGACAGGGCGACATATGACTATTACATCACTGTTGATTCGGCCCTGCACCATACTGCAGTTTGCGGAGGAATGCTGCAGTCAGTTACACCGAACGGAGACGGTACACGTACCTGCCACTGGAAACAGACAGAAGAAATACCAACTTATCTGGCCTCTGTCGCTGTAGGAAATTACATTTGTGTAAGTGATACTTTCCAGGCAATAAACGGAAAAGTTCCTGTTGATATCTGGGTAAATCCCGGCGATTCAGGCGATGTCTGGACATCAATGCCGAAACTTCATGACATATTCGATTCATATGAACGTCATTTCGGGCCTCACTTCTGGTGCCGTGTAGGATATGTTTCGGTCCCCTTTAATTCCGGAGCCATGGAGCACGCAACAAATATTGCCTACCCGACTTCATGCTTTACCGGAAATAATAACTATGAATCTCTATACGGACATGAACTCTTCCATTCGTGGCTCGGAAACCTTGTTACATGCAGCACAGATCTTGACATGTGGATAAACGAAGGCTGGGCAACTTATGCAGAAAGTATTTACCAGGAAGACATTTATTCACTTGCACAGGCAAAGAATTACAGACGTGATGCTCATTGCAAGAACATACGATATAACCATATTGAAGAGGGCGCATATTATGCCCTGTACGGAATTCCTCATAACCTCACTTATGGCACAACAGTTTATGAAAAAGGAGGAATGGCGGCGCATACTCTCCGAGGTCATCTGGGCGACAGTTTATTCTTTGCCGGAGTCACACAGTTTCTCGACAGCATGAAATACAAATCACTATCTTCTGAACAAATGTGCGATATACTTTCAGATATTACAGGTTCTGACCTGCACGGCTATTTCGATTCATGGATATATACTCCAGGTTTTCCTCATTTTTCAGTTGACTCTTTTAATGTTTCGCCAAACGGTCTGCAATATGATGTAACGGTTTATCTGCGGGAAAAAATGCGGGGAAGAAGTTCGTACTCGTCCAATGTGCGTTTTGAACTTGCGTTTATGGACAGCCTGTGGAACATGCAAACTGTAAATACTGACTTCGACGGCCCTGTTTCTGTAAGGACATTCACAATCCCCTTCTCTCCCGAAATTGTGATGGTGGACCCGGAAGAACGCACTGCAGATGCAACAACTGATAATTACTGTGTAATTGACACAACTTTTACTTACAATTTCGCAAACACCTATTTCACTGGAATTGTTGACTCGCTTACAGATTCTGCTTTTGTAAGAATCGAACATAACTGGGTTGCACCCGACCCGCTGAAAATCTTCATTCCCGGCTTGTTCATCTCGACAGAGCGCTACTGGAAGATAGATGGCATTTTTCCGCAGAATATAAAATTAAGGGGCAAGTTCAATTATAACAAAACCCTTTCCACCAGTGGTTTTCTAGATAATGAACTTATCACTAATGTCGCTGATTCACTTGTTATATTTTACCGCTCGTCATCTGCATGCGACTGGCAGATAGTTCCCACAAATCAGAGCGGTAATAATTTTGCAGGATACCTGTTAACCGACCACACTCCTGCCGGAGAATATGCACTGGGAATATGGGACTGGGACAGATACCTTTCACTTCCTCAGACCAACATCAAAACAAAGGACATTTCAGTACATCCCAACCCGGCAAAACAAAACCTGAAAATAAAATGCACCGATGCGTGTCAGATAAGAATAATCAACACTTCGGGAAAAGTATTTATTACAAAAGAAGCTTCAGGCCAGCATGACATAAACATTGATGTTTCGGAATTAACTGCCGGAATTTATATTGTTAGCATCACCGATTGCAAGGGAAGGAATTTCACTACTAAGTTTGTAAAGGAGTAAAGAAGGTCGAGGATTAGGATGAGGTCAAGGATGAGGTCAAGGTCAAGGTCAAGGTCAAGGTCGGGCATGTTTACCCTTTCTCGACCTTGACCTCGATCTTGACCTTGACCTTAATCTAAAATGTTTTCAAACGAAATCGTTATTCGTCCAGAAGCATGTTACCGTTAATGTCCTCAGCAACCAGTTTAACGTCCCTTGCTACCATTTCGCCCTTTTCGTTATACCCTAAAGAGAACTCGACAGGATCGCCTTCTTTAAGGTCGTTGAAATCTGTTTCAATAAGGTTACCATAATGGAAAAACAGGTTGTTTGGCGGATATTTAATAAACCCGAAACCTGTCTTAAGGCTTAGTATGTTTCCTGTATGCCTTTCTGAATCCACAGGGTGAAACTCCTCATTGGACTTAGGGATGTACTTAACGGAAGATTGTACAAAAAGTTTGTTTACAACTGCTTCGTTTTCGGCCAGGCCTTCATCAATGATTTCGTGCATTGTAACCGGGTAAGTTACTTCACGGATAAGGTCCTGTGATGTTTTTGTAACAACTTTCTGACCTTCGTCATTAATGAACTCAAAATCCCAGCTTAAGATCATAACCCTAGTGCCGAGAGAATTCACCTTGCGGACGAGAGGGACATAGTCGCCGTCCGAAGCAATAAGGACCAGCACATCGAATTTCTTGTAGAAAGCAAGTTCGAATGCTTCCAGGGCCAGCCATACGTCAATTTCACGATCCTGTTTATTCCCCTGGAAAGTCTTTACAGGCAGATAATGTGTAATAACGCCTTCGGACATCAAAATATCATCAAACACACGGTCGTAGTATAAAAGGTTGCCCTTCTGACTCGCCTCCTGTGCGTTCAGCCTTCCTCTGAAATAGTGCGCGTCAACGATCTGGCACATTTGTTCCTTTGTTTCTTCCAGTTTTCCAACCTGGTGACAAATGAATTCACCAAAACACCCAAACACACCCAACACA
>CAZEWB010000560.1:0-3318 GCA_964515655.1 uncultured Bacteroidales bacterium | reverse complement strand
TTGGGTGTGTTTGGTTTTTTTTTTTTCATCATACAAAGTCTGAATATCGCAGTAAAACTGTTCTTCGCTGCTAATTTCTCCTTCGCTTTTCCCGTAGCCCCGGTAGTCAGGGATAAAAACATCGTAGCTCAGGTCAGTGTATGTTTTTGCTACATTTCCCCATTTCTCCAGCGATCCCGCATTGCCATGCAGATAAAAGATAAGTCCCTTTGAACTGTCGGCCCTGAACAAAAGACAGTTTAATACTGTACTGTCCTGCATTTTTAAATTCACCTCCTCAAAATTTCCCTCGAAAGAATATTTGAAGTTTTTGTCGAGTTTATCAGGCAGGAATATCAATTTATCCTGAAGCAGATATAAGAGTCCGCATATTACCACGTAAATTGTGACAAGGGCTATAAATGTGTATTTAATGATTTTTTTCATAGTTGGGCATTATCCCGTTCCAGGTATAACAGATGATTATATCCGCACCTTAAATATCTGTCAAGGTATTTGTTTTTCGGCAATTGCATTTGTTTGCAGTTACACAATGTAGTTAGAATATTTATTATGTCAATCTTTAACACAACGAACAGAAAAACCACTTGTCCTGTCAACGTTGTATCGTGACACACTGCCGTCATCGAAGCCCATGTCGCGAAACCAGGCAAAGCCATCAACATCCTCGGTTGAACTCCACCAGCTGCCGTTGTAACCGACGTAAACGAATGTTTCATCTTCGCTGCGATAGCCACCAGGAATGGCCGAAAAGCCGCTACTGTTGGTTGCCCCGGTATTAGGACTCATCCATACCGAAGTTGATTTAAGTTTGCCACCCGCGAACTCTTCTCCGCCCAAGTAATTTGTTAGCATTGTCCATTCTTCGTCACCTGGCAAATGCCACCCTTCCGGACATACTGTTCTTGCAGTTTCCAGGTTGTATAAATACCCGTACTTTGCTACATTTGATATATCATTATAGTACGCCCAGCAACCGCTGCTTTCTTTGTAGGCAAGGTTTTCTGCCATCCATGTCTGTGAACCGATTTTAACCGTTTTATAAATTTTCCCGTCTCTTGGATCGGTATAAGTATCAGTTACCTGGGCTTTTAAACTCATTGCAATAATAATAGTTGCAATTATCAATGCTAAAGATCTGTTTTTCATTCACCTTGTTTTTTTAAAAAGTAAAGTAATATATATCCATTGATGCTGTTTTCAAACAAAGAACGTATATATCCGCACCTGGGATTTGTAATACCTGTTAGCAGACAGGAAAGATACATCTTTTTTTTCGATTTCACAAGTCTCATGCATAAGGCACTATACAGTCGCTCGAGTGTCGCGAGTGACTGTATAGACTGAATAGGATATTTTTTCCCAAACTTATCTTTGTATTATCAGTTTCAGATTTTCTGTTTGGCCTTTTGATCTGATCGTAACAATATAAATTCCGTTGCTAAGGTCTCCGGTATTTACATGCATCTGGTCTTGTTTCAGTTTTTCCGTTTTTATCAGGTTGCCGACAATATCGTAAAAATACAATGTAATGTCATTATTCTTGATATTCAAAGAGACCATGTCAGAAGCGGGGTTGGGATATAAACTGAATAGCGTGTTTCTGAAAACCTGCCCGGGGGCGGAAGTTAAAACAGAATCACAGTTTATTGCCGGAAGGGGAGCCTGGCAGTATCCATAACCGGGAGAAGGGTTCCCGTACATCAGTTGCTGGTCAATAAAAAAACAGGTCAGGTCGTACGAATTATCAGTTGCGCTCCAATAAGTGGCATATGGCAATCCCCACGAACTTCCGACGCCTTCTATCCATAATTCAGTATTGTTGCTGTTGTCGGGGTCTTTCAAAGATAATCGCGTGTGATACTGAGTCCCCACCAGCACTGAATCTTTAGCCGAAACCAGATGTCCGAATAGTGCCGGATTTCCGGTAAGGACATTTGTATAAATAGTGTCGCCGATATTCTCGTTATTGAAATCATATATCAGCTTAACCGTTGTGTCGGGCGAACTCCACGACCTGAACATAAAAACTTGTTTCCCTGACTCTCTCAGTCCTCCGAAAAATACTGTCGGATATACTGTATCATAAGCAGTGCCCGGCGCATGGTACACTGATATGTCAATTTTTTTGAAGGTCTCTCCATCGTATAAAGTATCCGGGCCATCCATTATAAAAGTATACTCATCGTGCCAGCCCGGCTGATATAAATAAAAGCAACGGACAGTATGCCATGTTGCCGAACCTGTAGGGAAGGACTGGTAGGTTTGCGCAACTGTTTTTATTGTTAGTGCAATTATAATTACAGGAAAAAGTGTAAGGAATTTCATTTCAGGCTTTTTTGTTTGTTCGCAACAGATTTAGTTTACGTTTTTTGCCGGCATTTTTTATAGACCGACAATTCTTTTTATATCATCCCGGCTTTTTATAGAATCGGTATAAATATTCATTGCAAAAGTATATTCAGTAGTTTCAGAACCAATTTTACATTTCATAAATTCATTAAATTTCAAATAAATAAAGCGATTTCCATATACTGCCCATATCATTTGTTCTTTTTTGGGTACTATTTTAATTTTACCGTTATAATAAGTAAAGATTCCGTTTAGTTCCTTATAAACAATTGTAACAGAATTCAGGTCGAGAGCATTTCCTTCGTTATCTACAAAATTTGCAGTAATCTGTTTCATTGAATTCAATACAGGATAGTCGCAATTCCATACCCCAAACTTTTCAATATTGAAAGTCCTTATTATCTGAACATTCATATCATAACCTCCTTTTTTAAAAGAGTTCTTTTCGGCTTCGGCTTCTTTCTGTCGTCTTTCTTCCAATCTTTTTAATCTTTCTTTTTCATATTGACTATTCTTTTCCGATACATTTTTATTCCATTCTTCAATTTCTCTATTTCTTGCTATAATAACTTTATTCATTTTATTTATTCTCTCATTTTCTTTTTGATCTGATTCAATCTGATTATTTAAATCATTACCAGCCTTTAGTTCTTCATCCTTCCTTTTTGTCAGTAGCGCCTGATACTCTTTTTCTTTAGCCTCGTATATTATTAATGCTTCATCATAACTTTTCCCTTTAAAAACCGGTCTGGCCTGATATGAAACAGTTTTATATGTATTTGAAAAGGTTACTTTATAAATTCCCTTTTTACTTGTGTTAACAATTTTAACATCGCTCCATTCCACACTGGCATCACTTGAAACGACAGAATTCGCGTCAATAAATTCAAAAAGTAAGTTATTGTATGCCTGTAATTCAGGCAAAGACCCTGGTTCTATTTTAATTGAAAAATTAAGTCTGTCATC
>CAZEWB010000559.1:0-3322 GCA_964515655.1 uncultured Bacteroidales bacterium | reverse complement strand
ACATAATAACAACGGGTCTTTAGTGAATGCCTGTTACCTTTTTCATTAAAATATATAATAAAAGGATCGGTGTTGAATCTTATTCCGCGGGTATGGACTCTCGCATTCGGATCCTGCCTGTATATGCCTGTATCACCGTTCAGCCAGATAAAAAAGTCTGATTTGTCCATATACATCGCATTTGTGTTGACTCCATATGAGAGGCCTTTTATCTTCTTATCACGATAGCGGAGATTTAAGTTCAGCCTTGCTCTTTCTTCACTGTCAAATTCCCTGTAGCCATCGGTGCTATATATTTGTCCTCCGACAACAAGATCAAAATTTTTAATTTGTCTTGAATGAAAAACGTCTGTACCTGCAAAAAGAGGCTGGTTAACTCCCCACCAGATAATTTCCTTACGTTTGGGATTCATATAGAATCCATTGAAGATACTCACCTTGGTTTTTGGTTCCTCACCCGGAAATGCGGTTTTGAGATTAATTACACCGTTCAATGCCGAAGAACCGTATAATACAGAAGAGGCTCCTTTGATAATTTCAACCTGAGATAAATTCTCTACCGGAAGGAAATTCCATTTTATGTCCCCTGCGTCTGCTGACAGTACCGGCATATCGTCAACCATAACCATCACACGGCTTCCGGCGCCGTAACTGTAACCACTTCCACCGCGAATGCTGGGCTGTTCATCCATAACATCCACTCCGGGAACATGATTTATTGCACCGTCCAACTCAGTTACATTTGTATTTTCCAGGATTTCAGGTTTTATTATATCCATTGATACGATTACATCTGAAATTTTTTGCTCGTATTTTCCTGCACTGACAACTATTTCATCAAGCATCTGTGTTTCAGGCATCAATTGAATATTTAACTCCAGGGATTCACCAGGTTTTATATATATTGTACGACTGTCTTTCTTATAACCAATATATTGAAAATTCAGAGTATGCCGACCGGGATTTATTTTTATTTCATATACCCCATTATCGTTTGTAACGTTACCTGTATTATCCTCAAGAATGATGGCTACACCTATCAGGGTCTCGCCTGATTTTTTATCTGTAATTTTCCCTGAAACAACGGATGTTTGAGAATACACCCCGCTGGATATCAGTATTATAAACAACATGTAAATATACCTCATCAGCTTTTAGTTTTGCCCAAAAATATACATTATTCACTTTCTTATGCTTTTTTTTTAATAAACAACTTGCAATTGATGACAAAAAAACGTTTTAAATGCTTCATATTGATTTTTTTTTATAATTTTGCAGTCCGTTTTTTACGGAAGAAACATAATGTCTAACCATTAATTTTAAAAAAATGACAAAAAAAGACAACTTAAACGAAAACGATGATCTTCAGCCTAATGACGAGTTGCAGATCAATGACGTTCAGGACGAACTGGAAGCAGAACAGGTAGATGAAACCGATGAAGAAGCAGAACCCGAAATTGAAGAAGAACCTGCAATTGAGGTCATTAAACTGAAAAAAACCAGGCAGGAGATCGATCTGGAAAATTTCAACTGGGCAATGCTTGGTAAAAAGGAAGAAAACTATCCTGCTGAAGAAAAAGCAAGACTCGAAGATCTTTACACAAGAACTCTTTCCACAATCGCTGAAAACGAGGTTAAAATGGGAACAGTTGTAGCTATTAACAAACGTGAAGTTGTTGTTAATATCGGCTACAAGTCAGAAGGTGTGATAAATGCAAACGAATTTCGTTACAATCCCGAGCTTAAAACCGGCGATCAGGTTGAAGTTCTTATTGAAACCCCCGAAGACAGCACCGGACAACTTTTACTTTCGCACAAGAAAGCACGCTCACTCCGTTCATGGGACCGTATCAACGAATCATTCAGCAACGCCGAGATCATTAAAGGCTTTATCAAATGCCGCACAAAAGGCGGTATGATAGTGGATGTGTTCGGAATCGAAGCATTTTTACCGGGTTCACAGATCGATGTGAAACCAATACGCGACTATGATGCATTTGTAGGAAAAACTATGGAATTCAAGGTTGTAAAGATCAATCATGAATTTAAGAACGTTGTAGTTTCTCACAAAGCACTTATCGAAGAAGAACTTGAACTTCAGAAAAAAGAAATTATCGGACGTCTCGAAAAAGGCCAGGTTCTCGAAGGAACTGTCAAGAATATAACCTCTTACGGTGTTTTTGTTGACCTTGGCGGTGTAGACGGACTTATTCATATTACCGACCTTTCATGGGGCCGCATAAACCACCCCGAAGAGATCGTAAAACTCGACCAGAACATAAATGTCGTTATACTTGATTTCGATGATGAAAAGAAGCGTATCGCTCTGGGCATGAAACAAATGACCCCTCACCCCTGGGAATCTCTTGATGCAAACTTAAAGGTTGGCGATAAGGTTAAAGGGAAAGTTGTTGTTCTTGCAGACTATGGCGCCTTTATCGAAATAACCACCGGTGTTGAAGGTCTTATCCATGTTTCAGAAATGTCGTGGTCGCAGCATCTCCGCAGCGCTCAGGACTTCCTGAAAGTAGGCGATGAAGTCGAAGCTGTTATTCTTACTTTAGACCGCGAAGAAAGAAAAATGTCCCTCGGAATGAAGCAGCTTAAACCGGATCCATGGACTGACATAGAACAGAAATATCCCGTAGCGAGCAAACATGCAGGCACTATCCGCAACTTCACCAATTTCGGCGTTTTCGTTGAACTTGAAGAAGGTATCGACGGTCTTGTTCATATCTCCGACCTGTCGTGGACAAAGAAGATCAAGCACCCTGCTGAATTCTGCAGCATAGGCGAAAAACTTCAGGTTGTCGTTCTGGAGATCGACAAGGAAAACCGCCGCCTGAGCCTCGGACATAAACAACTCGAAGAAAATCCATGGGATGTATTCGAAACATTGTTCATGATCGACAGCATTCACGAAGGCACAATCATTAACATAAGCGATAAAAATGTTATAATCGCTCTCCCATACGGAGTTGAAGGCATTACCCTTCCAAAACATATTATAAAAGAAGACGGTACTAAAGGTGTTGTTGATGAAAAAATGCCATTCAAGGTAATTGAATTCTCAAAAGAAGGCAAAAAGATCGTTGTTTCACATTCCCGTATTTACGAAGATGCCAAAAAACAACAGGACGGAGAAAAGAAGAAACCCGTCCGCAAACCCAAACAGGAAGCCGCTGCGCAGCCAAAATCAGAAAAAACAACACTGGGTGATATCTCCGATCTTGCAGCTTTAAAAACCGAAATGGAAGAGAAAGAAAAAACGACAAAAAAGAAAAGTGAATAAAAATCATTCAAAAATTTTTATTCACTTTTC
>CAZEWB010000558.1:0-3329 GCA_964515655.1 uncultured Bacteroidales bacterium | reverse complement strand
CTTTGTAACATTCGAAGGATCTTTCTTGTTCACTGCTGCAAGAAAAGCAGCTTCATCAAAGCCCTTTGACAGCGATTTACCAAGGTATTTAACGGCATTGTCCTTTTCTTTAAGATCTTTGCAATCCCACAAACTTACTTCCACTCTTTCGGGCCACAGGTAGCTGTTTTTGTTCTTCTGGTAAAATTCATCCAGTCCTGCAGAATCCTTTACTGCTTTGCTCCATACCATTTTGTCAGTAAGGTCAAAAAGAAGGATCCCGTCGTGATATTCCTGCATCAGGTTACGGAAATCGGGATATTTTTTATCAAGACGTGCTTCTTCGTAAGCCATTACATTCCTTTCGATGTAAGCCTGGTACTGTTTTTCGATAAAAGGTTTTGTGTAAACAGATTTATCTTTTTTGCGTGTAGCCATCAGTGCATTGAGAAAACTTATCTGAGTGTATGTTGAATCCCCTAAAGTAAATAACGGTTTGTTGTATCTGGCTTTGAATGCTTCGTCGGGTTCTTTTGCAAGGAGAGCTGTATCGACCTTATATACTTCCTGAAGGTTCTTGGCTATTTCTTTGAAATTGTATTCTACTTTCAGTTTACTTATAAGAGCAGCCTTGCTTTGCTGGTTACGGGCATCTTTGGCAATCTTGCTTTTAAGGGTAGCTTTTGATTCATCGAAGGTACCTATAGGTTTTTCTTCGATCTTTTTGATGATATGCCAGCCAAATGCCGTACGGATAGGTTCTGAAAAATCACCGGGCTTGGGTATTGCAAAAGCGGCAGTTTCGAATTCAGGGACCATTCTTCCGGTACCGAACCAGTTGAGTTCACCTCCCTTGCGTGCTGATGTTTTATCGTCGGATTGTTCTTCGGCAAGTTTTGCGAAATCAGCCCCGTTCTTGAGCTGAGCATAAATGTCTTTTATCTTTGTTTCTGCCTTAGCCTGCTGGTCTTTGTCAGCATCTTTTGGCAGGGCGACCATTATATGTGCGACTTTAACTTCGCCTCTTGACTTGCGTTTATCTGCTACAAAGATCAGGTGATACCCGAAGCGGGTGCGTGTAATTTCTGATACTTTACCCACGGGGGTTGAAAATGCTGCATTTTCGAACTGATATACCATCTGGAAAACCGTAAAGTAGCCAAGTTCGCCATGGTTTGTCTTTGCAGGCGGGTCTTCGGAATACTTATATGCCAGGCTGTCGAATGGTTCGCCGGCAATTGCACGCTTGCGTACGTCGCTTATCTTTTTCCAGGCAGCCGTTGTATCAGCAACATTCTCATCACACATTATAAGAATGTGTTTTACACGGACATCCCACTGCATGCGGTCGTATGTTTCATGCAGGAGTTTTTCATCCACATCCTTGTCTACCAGATACGGTGCAGCAAGTTGTTTACGGTAGCCTTCGAGTTCGCGTATGAAATTCGGGTTGGTGTCGAGTTTCATGTTCTCCGCTTCTATCACTTTTAGTTTAAAGTTGATAAAGAGGTCCAGATATTCATCCAGAGCCTTCCTGTCGTTCTGCTGACCTTCGGGATTATTCTTTCTGTAGATCCTTTCAAATTCATCCTGGGTGATCTTTCTGTCACCGATAGTCATAAGTATTTTTTCGCCGGTTCCCTGTGAAAATACCGAAAAAACGGAACAAAGGGTCAATAAAGTAACAAACACAATTCTTCTCATATACTGAATTCTTTTAAGTTTTTAAAAATTATTCACGACTGTAATTAGGGGCTTCACGTGTTATAGTAACATCGTGGGGATGACCTTCAATAACACCTGCATTTGTGATCCTTACAAAGCGTCCCTTTTTATGAAGATCCGAAATCGATTCCGCACCGCAATAACCCATACCTGCACGAAGTCCTCCGACAAGCTGGTAAATGACTTCAGAGATCGTTCCCTTAAAAGGAACCCGTGCTACTATTCCTTCAGGAACAAGTTTTTTAATGTCATCTTCCGTATCCTGGAAATAGCGGTCCTTTGAACCCTGCTGCATAGCTTCTATTGAACCCATGCCTCGGTATGATTTGAATTTCCGTCCCTGGTATATTATTGTTTCTCCCGGTGACTCCTCGGTACCTGCAAATAATGAGCCTGCCATAATGCATGATGCTCCTGCTGCAACAGCTTTTACAATATCACCGGAATACCTGATACCGCCGTCGGCAATGATCGTAACTCCGCTGTTTTTAATTGCAGAAGAAACGTTGAAGATGGCTGAAAGCTGGGGTACTCCCACTCCTGCTATGACACGTGTGGTGCAGATCGAACCGGGCCCGATGCCTACTTTCACGCCGTCTACGCCTGCTTTTACGAGATCAGCCGCCGCTTCGGCCGTTGCAATGTTACCGGCAACGACATCAATAAAGGAATATTTTTTCTTGATCTCCTTTACAGCTTTAATAACACCGATGGAATGTCCATGAGCAGTATCAACCACTATAGCATCAACTGAAGCTTTTACAAGCTCATCCACTCTGTCCATAAGGTCATTACCTGTTCCAACAGCAGCGGCAACCCTGAGGCGTCCCTTTTTGTCCTTGCATGCATTCGGACGGTCCTGTGCTTTTGTGATATCTTTGAATGTGAGCAGTCCGATAAGTTTTCCATTAGAATCGACCACAGGCAGTTTTTCAATTTTGTGCATCTGAAGTATGGTTGCAGCTTTATCAAGGTCGGTGCTCTGGTCGGTAGTTATCAGGTTTTCGTGTGTCATAATTTCACCGACCAGACGCTGCATGTCCTGCTGAAAACGCAGGTCGCGGTTTGTGACAATGCCTACAAGTATCTTGTCTTTATCAACAACAGGAATTCCACCTATCTTATATTCCCTCATCAGGCTTAAGGCATCTCCTACCGAAGCTTCCGGAGAAATTGTAATAGGGTCTAGTATCATCCCGTTCTCAGCCCTTTTAACGCGCATTACTTCCTTTGCCTGGTATTCTATGGGCATATTCTTATGAATGACCCCTATGCCGCCTTCGCGGGCAATGGCAATGGCAAGGGCTGATTCTGTCACAGTGTCCATTGCAGCTGAAACAATAGGAGTGTTCATTTCAATATTCCTGCTGAAACGGGTCCTAATGTCTACCTGCTTCGGTAAAACTTCCGAATAGGATGGAACCAGCAATACATCATCAAATGTAAGGGCTTCCGAAAGAATTTTCTCTGAAATAAAGGACATTGACGTCTTTTTAAAAATTGTCGCAAATTACAAAAAAACAATGAACGACAGCCGTTTTAAATATGATTTTTGAAAAAATTAACAGCATCCCTTTTTGTCCTTGCATGCATTCGGACGGTCCTGTGCTTTTGTGATATCTTTG
>CAZEWB010000557.1:0-3340 GCA_964515655.1 uncultured Bacteroidales bacterium | reverse complement strand
TGTGTTGGGTGTGTTTGGTTTGTTTGGTTGGTAAGATCCTCCGCGCAGAACTCTCGGCAGAAAGCAAACAAAACGAGTACCTGACAAAGCTAATAAACGAACTTAACATAAACTAATAAATGAATCAAAGCAAAATAGCAATACGCTACGCAAGAGCCGTTTTTCAGACTGCTGTTGAAGCCGGAGAAGTTGAAAAAGTCAGAGAAAACTTCGGGATTTTAGACCATTTCATTAAGACCGAACCATTGTTTCAGCACGTACTTTCATCACCCCTCGTCAGCAGCCAGCAAAAATGTATCGTATTCACAAATTCCTTTCAGGCACATTTTTCTCCTGTCACGATAGAATTCCTGAAACTGATATGCCGCAACAGGCGCGAAATACACTTAGATGCTGTTATCCGCAACTTCATGAATCTCTACAAGAATTACAAAGGACTTCTCACAGTCGAAATTCAATCTGTTTCTCCTGTTTCAGAAAGCCTTAAAACGGATACGTGAAGTAGTACAGGAAAGATTCCACAAGGAAGTCCAGTTCCGTGAATATGTAAAAACCGAACTTATCGGCGGTTTTATAATGCAGGTGGAAGACCTCCAGTATGATGCAAGTGTTTCATCACAACTTAAGAATATCAAGGAACAGTTAACTCAAAAAAAGAACGATTAATAATTTAGGATATGGCAGATATTAAACCCGGTGAAGTATCGGAAATCCTGAAAAGGGAACTACAAGGAATTACGGCAACAGCTGAGATGAGCGAAACAGGCAGCGTTCTGCAGGTCGGCGACGGCATTGCCCGTATTTACGGTCTTTCAAATGTTCAGTCGAACGAAATGATCGAGTTCAGCAACGGTGCAAAGGGTATCGTGCTTAACCTCGAAGAAGACAACGTAGGCGCCGTTCTGCTTGGTTCTTCCGATACGATCAAAGAAGGAGATTCCGTTAAGAGACTCAACCGTATCGCTTCGATCATGGTAACAGAAAGTATGCTTGGAAGGGTTATCAATACAATTGGTGAAACCATCGACGGCAAAGGTCCTGTTACCGGCCCCTTCTTCGAAATGCCTCTTGAAAGAAAAGCTCCCGGCGTAATTTTCCGTCAGCCCGTTAAAGAACCTCTGCAGACAGGCATAAAAGCCATTGACGCAATGATCCCGATAGGACGCGGTCAGCGCGAACTTATCATCGGCGACAGGCAGACAGGGAAAACGGCCATTGCAATAGATACGATTATAAATCAGCGCGACAATTTTGATAAAGGCAAACCCGTTATCTGCATCTATGTTGCTATCGGCCAGAAAGGGTCAACTGTTGCACAGATCGCCCACATTCTCGAAAAGAACAGGGCAATGGACTACACCATTATCGTTTCTGCTACTGCCTGCGATCCTGCTGCAATGCAATTCTATGCACCCTTTGCAGGATGCGCAATAGGTGAATACTTCCGTGATACCGGACGTCATGCCCTTATCATATACGATGACCTTTCGAAACAGGCTGTATCCTACCGCGAAGTTTCTCTTCTTCTCCGCCGTCCCCCCGGACGCGAAGCTTATCCCGGCGACGTATTTTATCTCCACTCACGTCTGCTCGAACGTGCCGCAAAGATCATCGAATCGAACGAAGTTGCCGCACAGATGAACGACATTCCCGATTCTATCAAACCTATTATTAAAGGTGGAGGCAGCCTTACTGCTCTTCCCGTTATCGAAACACAGGCAGGTGACGTTTCGGCCTATATTCCCACAAATGTTATCTCCATTACCGATGGCCAGATATACCTTGAACCCGGACTGTTCAACGCAGGCGTCCGCCCCGCTATCAACGTCGGTATCTCGGTATCCCGCGTTGGAGGTAACGCACAGATAAAAGCAATGAAAAAAGTTGCCGGTACACTAAAGATCGACCAGGCTCAGTTCCGCGAACTTGAAGCATTCTCAAAATTCGGCTCTGACCTTGATGCAGCTACAAAGGCCGTACTCGACAAAGGCTCCAAAAACGTTGAACTCCTTAAGCAGCCCCAGTACTCCCCTGTACTGGTTGAACACCAGATCGCTTCGATGTTCTGCGGTACCAATGGTCTGCTCAAGGATATTCCTGTTAATAAGGTTGCAGCTTTCGAACACAGTTTTATCGAATATCTGGAAACACAGCATAAACCTGCTCTCGAAAAACTCCGCAGCGGTATTATCGACGACGAAATATCAGATACACTCACAAAAGTGGCAAAGGATATTTCAAATCAGTATAAAGTTTAATTCCCCGAAGCATGGCTAACCTGAAAGAGATAAGGATAAGGATCTCGTCGGTAATATCCACACGGCAGATAACCAGCGCCATGAAAATGGTGTCGGCGGCAAAGCTCCGTAAAGCGCAGGATAATATCATAAGTTTAAGACCTTATTCAAACATCCTCAGCCGCATTATCTCACGCCTTGGTGTAAATCCCGATGACCTTGCCGATTCACCATTCTTCACAAAAAGGCCGGTAACCAAGGTACTGATAATTGCCGTGACTTCAAACAAGGGATTGTGCGGGGGATTCAACTCGAATGTTTTTAAAATGGCCCGTTCACTGGCCGAAGAAAAGTATTCCAAGCAACTTTCAGAAAAAAAGGTTGATTTCTTCTGCATAGGTAAAAAAGCAGCAGATGCATTTAAGAGCAGGAATATTCCGGTAAAAGGTGTCAATACATCACTGGTCGACAGATCAAATCTTGAAGACAATTTTGCTCTTACCGAAAAACTGATGACACAGTTCATGTCGAAGGAATACGACGTAATTGAATTCGTTTACAATTGTTTTAAGAATGCCGCTGTCCAGTATACTGTTACCGAAACAATGCTTCCTTTGACCCTTGATGTTTCTGAAAAGGAGACAATTAAGACCAAATACAAGGACAATTACATTTTCGAACCCGGAGTAAAAGAGATCATCGACGGACTTGTTCCATTTGTCCTTAAGACCAAAGTCCACAAGATCATTATCGACAGCATAGCTTCTGAACATGGCGCCCGAATGACTGCAATGCATAAGGCAACTGATAACGCCACTGAAATTCTGGGTGATCTTCGCTTGTCATACAATAAGGCCCGTCAGGCATCTATCACCAATGAAATACTTGAGATAGTGACCGGGGCTAATGCGCTTAAGGGATGAAATGATTTTCTAAAGCGCTCCTTTTTTTTAATTAAATCAACCTTTGTGGAAGAAATCCCGAAGGGATTTAATATAAATAACCCCCGACGCAGTCGGGGGTATATAAAAAAAAACAAAACAACCCCGAAGGGCATATGCGTCAACTTAATTGCTATTTCTTTTTGCTAATCAGCGATTTAC
>CAZEWB010000556.1:0-3340 GCA_964515655.1 uncultured Bacteroidales bacterium | reverse complement strand
CTTAAACATATTTTGCATGGCTAAATTGCATGTAAATAAATGATTTATGTCAATTGAATGTTCTATAAGCAGGTATTGCATTTCTATCGTTCAATCGTGTAAAGTGATGTAAAATATTAATTTTATTCATAAAAGCCATAGGTTTATGTTTAATTTTGCTGATATTTATAAAAAATGAAAGACGACCGCTTCGAAATACAGGCTGCCCTTGCGAGTCTCAATGAAAGAGCAAAGGAACTCAACTGTCTGTATGAGATTGATGAAATATTCAGAAATTATTCATCTCCTTTGGACGAAATCCTTATTTCCCTGTGCAAGGCCATACCAAAAGGATGGCAACATGTAGACATATGCAGGGCCATGATCGTATATGATGGTAAAGAATACCGTTCGGAAGAATTCAGGAAAACGGAATTAAAGCAGGTTGCCCGTTTTGAATGCGGAAAATTTTCGGGAGAAGTAAATATATTTTATATCCAGACAGTAAGGCAGGAACATCGCAGAATATTCCTGGCCGAAGAACAGAAACTCCTTAATACAATTGCCCATAAACTTCAGGAGCACATCGAATACAGGATGATGAAGGAAGTTATTTCCCGCCACCCTACATCAATAGCAAAATCAGGTGTTGTTGCCACATCTGACGAAATAGAATACCTGAGATCATTATCCCTTACAGATGAGCATACGGAACTGTTTACAAAACTCCGGCTGAATTTCCGTAAGGGCGAAACGATCTGCAAACAGGGCGCTCTCACAAATCACGTTTTTTTTCAGACTGCCGGTCTTACAAAAGCATACCTTGAAAGTCCCCACGACTCCAACTTCATTTTTAAAATGATAAGGCCATTTGATTTTGTCGGTCTGTCATCTTTGTTTGGTGAGAATACATACCAGTTCACCGTTTCGTCCATGCAGAACACATGTGTGTACCTTATAGAGAAGGAAGTATTCAAACAGGTGTTCCTGAACAATCAGACCTTTGCCATGCATGTTATGCGTTGGTATAGTATGAATTATGAAAAACTTCTGGTTAAGATATCCGGGATCTCAAGCAAACAGTCGCTTGGACGTGTTGCAGAGGTATTGCTTTACCTGTCTGACCAGGTTTTCATGTCTCCCATTATAGAGTCATGTATTTCCCGTAAGGATATTGCCGAAATGGCCGGCCTCTCAACTGAAAGCGCCGTAAGGATAATGTCGGATATGAAAGCAGATAATATAATCAGAACAAATAAAAGTGAGATCGAAATATTAAACCGGGCTGTACTTGCCAGACTCAGTCAGTCGGTTTAACACGCATTACACAATAGAAAGAAAAACCTTAACTTTCTAAGACCCAAATTTCAGGACCCAAGACCCAAATTCCAAGGTATCTTTTCCTTGAGCTTGGATTTTTGTTTCTAAAAAAGACAAAATTTATATGTCCAAAATACTTGTTAACTTTCTTGGGGCTTGAGGCTTGAAATTTGAGACTTTGGACTTATTTATACCTCTATTGAACGACCACCTATATAATAACAGGTTTCTTAATTATCCCCGTGTTCTTTTTTCCGTCTATCATAATTACCAGGGGCTTGTCGAAGCGCAGATGTCTTACGTATTCGTTTTCGAAGACCGGTTCGCAATTTTCGAGGAAAGCAGTATCGTAAAATCCGTCGTTGATAAAGGGGTTTATTGTGAAATAGCCGACTCTGAAAGATGTGAGGTTCTGGAAAAAATGCGTTCCCTGGCTTGGGTCGATCCTGAAATTCTGCAGGCCTGATTCAACAATGACCCTTGCGTTACTTATCTGCGACCATTTCACAGGAATTCCAAGCCACGGGTCGGCCGATCCCCAGCGGCCGGGACCGACAAGAATGTAATTCCTCTTCTCTCCTATCATTTTCTGGTTTATTTCCTCTATCGTTTCTGCTATCTTAGCTGTATGGGCAGGATTGAATTTATCAGGTCGTACATATACGAAGTCACATACGTTGTTTACAGTACCGTTTCCGAGTGAAGAGTTCGAAAGTATTATCAGATCATCTTTTTTTATTTCCTCGATATTCAGGTCAACCAGTTCTTTGTTTTCGACAATGGGTCTTACCTGCAGGTAACTGAACTGCATAGGTTCTCCTTTGGGGACATCCAGATTAACTGCAAATTCAATTTCAACAGGATTGCCGATTTCTTTCTGAGTTATTGTCATCAGATCGTTCAGTATTTCTGAAAGCGGGAAAGCATTGTGTCTTAACACTCCTGCGAATGTCATTACTTTCAGCCCATCCTCGTATAGTCCGTCCCGCAATATATTGTTCCCGTAGTCGTATGTCGAAAACAATAACCTCGAAGATGCTTTTCCTATAACGGTTTTCATATCAAGCAAAGTGATATTTATCCCGTCATCCACCGAAGGAACGAAGTTCTCGGGATTCAGGTCAAGGGCAAAGAAATTTTTCTGGGCACCGCGCATTGCCATCTCAGGTGTTGAAAGCTGCAGTGCATTCTGCGGATATTTTGGCGAGAACATCAGTGTCTGTCCGCCGTTCACAATATATTTGCCCAATCCGTATGCAAGGTTTACTATGCCATCCTGATGGGTTTGCGGAGGTATGGGGTAGAAGTTTATTGAACGTGCCACTCCCGAAATTGTGGGATAGAAGTAGTTCCCGTCCTGTGTGCCGCAGACTTCCTGCAGGATTATCCCCATTTTTTCCTCGTCTATCACGTTCGAAGTGGCGGTCATGTATGCCTTACTGCTTTTGAAGAATACCGAAGCATATACGCTTTTGATTGCTTCAGTCAGAATTCTTATACCATATTTCGGGTCCGATTTCAGGCATGGGATCATATACGTACTGTACACGCCGGCGAAAGGCTGGTAATGTGAATCCTCGAGTTTGCTCGAAGAACGAACTGCAATAGGATTGCTCACGATAGAGATAAGAGCATAAAGATCCTGCCATACCGGACTTGGGAGACGTGCTTCGACAAATGCTTTCAGAATATCGTCGTCGCTCGATTGTGACAAAGCGATTTTATACAGATTGTTGTTCTCCATGAACTCATCGAACACATCACTGCTGAGAACAACTGTGCGCGGGATCGAGATCGTAACACCGGGATATTTATCAGCAAGATTATATCTTTTTATAAGTGTGTCGATAAATGCAAGGCCGCGTGCTTTGCCGCCAACAGAGCCTTCACCTACCCGTGAGAAATTATAATATTCGTCGAAATTCTTGCCTTCGAATTTTGCAATGACACCCTTACCCCTGTATTTGCGGTACATATCAATTACATCATATATAAATGTACGTACTTCATCAATGTCCCTGAAGTCCTCGATGGTTATGTA
>CAZEWB010000555.1:0-3346 GCA_964515655.1 uncultured Bacteroidales bacterium | reverse complement strand
CTAAAACGCAGGGGGCCGGACGGATCGGGTACTTTTATTCATGCCGGCTGCGGGCTTGGCCATACACGCCTTTCGGTTATTGACCTCAGCCAGGTCGCTTCGCAACCCATGAGTGATGAAACAAAACGTTACACGATAGTCTTTAATGGCGAATGTTACAATTACAGGGAACTTAAGAAGACTCTGCAAAACAATGGCATAAGATTCTTTTCTGAAAGCGATACGGAAGTTGTGCTGAAAATGTACATACATCATGGCGCTGAATGCCTTCAGTATCTGAACGGATGCTTTGCTTTTTCGATCTTCGACAAATCAGATAATACCATTTTTGCTGCACGTGACAGGCTTGGGATAAAGCCGTTGATATACTACTGCGACAATAGCTGCTTTGTTTTTGCTTCGGAACTCAGGGCGCTTTTTTCATGGGGAATTCCCCGTGAACCCGAAACGGCTGCACTTCCCTTCTATTTCCAGTTGAATTACATCCCGGCTCCTCTTACACCAATAAAAAACACATTTAAAGTAATGCCCGGGCAATATATTATTGTAAGCCCGAAAGGAATAACAAAGCACAGCTACTGGGTATTGCCCGGAAATAAAAACTACAGTGAGGACTACGGTGAAAGTAAAAAGAAACTCCGGCAACTGCTCTTTTCTTCTGTAGAAAGAAGACTTATCTCAGATGTTCCTCTCGGCTGTTTCCTGAGCGGGGGAATAGATTCTGCAATAATTACCGGCATTGCTTCGCAACTTAAACGCGACATGAATACTTTTACCGTTTCGTTCCCCGGTCTTGACATGTACGACGAATCGGAAAATGCAGAGATCACGGCACGAAAACATGGTACTAAACACAGCTGCATTTCAGTCTCTCCCAAAGAACTTCTTGATAACATTCAGCATGTTCTCGACACAACAGACGAACCCTTTGCGGACAGTTCGGCCATTGCAGTCAATATTTTAAGCAGTGTAACACGAAAGCATGTCACTGTTGCGCTTTCGGGCGATGGCGCTGACGAATTATTTGGCGGGTACAACAAGCATTCAGCACATTTAAGGGCATTAAAGGATCCATTCTCCGATAAACTGTTCCGTCTTGGCTCTCCATTTATGAATGTGTTGCCGGAAGCAAGAAGCGGAAAACTTACTAATAAGATCCGCAAAGCAAGGAAGTATATTAAAGGTAAAAAACTGAAGGATGCTGACAGGTACTGGCTGTGGTGCAGCCTTATGGACGAAGATCAGTCGCGTAAACTCCTGCTTACCGCTTTCAGCAACGAAACTTACGATTATTACAGGAAGATGTACACTTCGGACATTGAAGGCAGGGACATGAATGATATACTTTTTTCCGACCTCCGGCTTGTACTGCCAAATGACATGCTTACCAAAACTGATAAATTCTCGATGTCTGAGGGTCTTGAGGTCAGGGTTCCTTTCCTTGATCACACAGTTGTTGAACATGTCGTTCCACTGGATTCCTCGTTTAAAGTTAACGGTTCTTCCAGAAAAGTCATCCTTAAAGAAACTTTTTCGGATCTTATTCCTTCTGAGGTTCTTAACAGCCCCAAACACGGTTTTGAAGTACCTCTTGAGAAATGGATGCGCGAAGAATTTACAGGTATGATCGACGTTCATACTAATTTGCACTATGTTAGCAAACAGGGGATTTTCAATCATGAAACAATACAAAGTCTTATTAATCAGTTACATTCCGGCAGTCCCGGAGACAGTCCTGCAAGGTTATGGGCAATTCTTGTCTTTCAGCATTGGTGGAAAAAGTACATGGATTAATCATTCATAAATGCCATTATATAAATAAAATGAAGCTAACATAAAATAATTCCGTATATATTAAAAAAATCAACTGATGCCAAGGATACTGAGGATATTAAATCGTTTCAATCTGGGCGGACCTACATATAACGCTGCTTACCTTACGCGTTATCTAACTCCCGAATATGATACGCTTCTCATAGGCGGCAAACACAGTGAAGATGAGGACAGCAGCGAATTTATCCTGAACAATATGGGTATAAATGCTGTTATAATACCTGATATGCAGAGGGAAATAAGTCCCGTGAACGATCTTTCTGTATACAACAAGATCAAACAGTTAATTAAGGATTTTAAACCTGATATAGTTCACACCCACGCCGCAAAGGCAGGAATGCTGGGAAGAAGGGCTGCTTTCAGTCTCGACATTCCGGTTATTGTCCATACTTTTCACGGACACGTATTTCATTCATATTTCAATCCTGTTAAAACGGCAACATTTATCCAGATCGAAAGGGCGCTTGCAAAACGGACCTCAAGGATAATTGCCATAAGCGAGATACAGAAGAAAGAACTTTCCGAAACATATAAAATTACAACTGCAGATAAGATTTCTGTGATTCCTAACGGTTTTGATCTTGACAGATTTGGTGTCGACTCGGTTGAAAAAAGGAGACTTTTCAGAGAAAGATATAATATTCCCGACAATGTTGTTGCTATTGGTATTGTAGGAAGGATCGTCCCAATTAAGAACCACAGGTTTTTCATTGAAGTTATCAGCAAACTCAAACAGAAATCATCATCAAAAGTCGTTGCCGTAGTTATAGGTGATGGTGAACTGAGGGGTGAAACCGAGGAATATTCGAAAAAACTGGGACTGAAAACAGGAAGCCGGTATAACCAGAAAGAAAAAACCGATGTGATCTTTACAAGCTGGATAAGAGATATTGACAGAGTTTATTCCGGGCTGGACATTGTCGCCCTGACATCGAAAAATGAAGGCACTCCTGTAAGTCTTATTGAAGCACAGGCTTCGGGCAAACCCGTTGTGTCGACTGATGTAGGTGGAATTCTTGATGTCGTTGAACCTGGAAAGTCTGGCCTCCTTTCCGAAGAAAACGACGCTGATAAATTTGTATCCAACCTGCTTTATCTCATAAAGAATCCCAAAATATGTGACAGCTACGGAAAATACGGGAAAAATATAATGAACAACCGGTTCGGATACAAACGCCTTGTCAGTGAGACTGCTGTACTTTATGAAGATCTGCTGAAGAACGCCTGGAAAAGGAAAAGAAAGCCAATCCTGTTTTTTCTATAGTACTTTATAGTGTCTGTATGAAAACTGGTCTTTGCAGGATTTTCAATGAGTTTTTGCCCTAACCCTAAAGGGTAAACTCATTGAAAATCATAATCCGCTTAAAATCGTGAGAATGTTATATAAACTTTCTTCCGGTATATTAAAAATGAAACCGTTCAATCCTAATCTTAATCATAATCATCGTCCTAATCCCGGCTAAATACTATTTTGAGGTGTTGAATAAAAAAGTTATTCACCAACATTATCTTA
>CAZEWB010000554.1:0-3358 GCA_964515655.1 uncultured Bacteroidales bacterium | reverse complement strand
AATCAGTTCTGAACTGAATGCTCAGACCTGCAAGGTTTCAGGTCATATATCCGATGATAAGGGCAATCCGGTCGAAATGGTCAGTATACAGATTAAAGAGTTTCCCGAAAAAGGCACTTCATCTGATATAAACGGCAAATTCTGGCTTGATGTGCCCTGCAGCACTAGCATTACCCTGTTATTTTCGCATATAGAATTCAAGTCGGAATCAAGAAAAATAAAAATATCAGAAGGCGAAAACAAAAATATTGACGTACGTTTTGAAAGTGCAACTCAGGTTACAAACGAGGTAAATATATCTGCAAGAAAGGAAAGGATAACAAATCTGCAGAAACTCGACCCTAAAATCGTGAATATTATACCTGACATATCAGGCGGGATCGAGGCAATCCTTAAATCAATGCCCGGTGTTGTAAAAAATAATGAGTTAAGTTCCCAATACTCAGTCCGTGGAGGAAACTTCGATGAGAACCTTGTTTATGTAAACGGGATTGAGGTATATAGGCCTTTTCTCACGCGAAGCGGACAACAGGAAGGATTGAGCTTTGTAAACCCCGATCTTGTTTCGTCATTGTATTTCTCAGCAGGAGGTTTCGATGCTAAATATGGCGACAAAATGGCTTCGGTACTTGATGTAAGGTACAAAAAACCACGAAAAAACGCTGCTTCCGGAAGCGTTGGTTTCCTTGGCGCATCAGCTCACGCCGAAGGCTGCTCGAAGAATTACCGCTTTTCGTATCTCGCCGGATGGCGTTTCAGGACTTATAAGAGTGTCCTGAACAGCATGGATACAAAAGGTGATTACAAACCATCATTTCATGACATCCAGACTTATTTCACTTATGACATTAATGAAAATCTTGAACTCTCTTTCCTGGGGAACGCAGCCATCAACAGTTACCATTTTGTTCCTGTAACACGCGAGACATCCTTTGGCACAGTGGACGAAGCCCTAAAACTCAAAATTTATTTCGAAGGACAGGAACTCGACCGTTTCAACTCATACACCGGCGCACTGGCTGCCAATTACAGGTTGAACAACGACCTTAAAATGACATTCTCTTTTTCGTCATATCTGGCTAATGAATCTGAGACATTCGACATAATGGGCCAGTATTTCCTTAATGAACTTGACAAAGAACTGGGATCGGACAATGTAGGCGACAGCCTTATGAATATCGGCGTTGGCACTTTCCTTAATCATGCACGCAATACCCTACAGGCAAATGTATATGACGCCGGATACAGCGGCAATTACAGAAAGAACAGGAACACCCTGCTTTGGGGGGCAAATTACCGCCATGAGATCATTAACGATAATCTTCATGAATGGGAGATGATTGACTCGGCCGGGTACTCGATACCTTATAATGATACCGTTGTAGGAATGTCGACTTTTATTTACGGATCGCGCATCATTAATTCAAACAGGGTCACTTCGTACTTGCAGCATACATGGATGTTCGGCACCGACTCATCAGGCTTCAGTTTTACTGCAGGCGGCAGGGCTCATTACTGGGATTTTACAAACGAGTTGCTTTTAAGTCCCAGATTAAGCGCATCATTCAAACCGGAATGGAAAAGGGATTTTCTTTTCAGGGCTGCATCCGGTGTGTACTATCAACCGCCATTTTATAAGGAAATAAGGAACCTGCAGGGCGATATCAATTACAACATTAAATCCCAGCGTTCCTTTCATTTTGTCATCGCCAGCGACTACCAGTTCAAAGCATGGGACCGTGATTTTAAATTCATTACTGAATTGTATTACAAATATTTTGACAACCTTATCCCCTACTTCATCGAAAACGTAAGAGTGCGTTATACAGGACAGAACAATGCAAAAGGATATGCTGCAGGTATAGATTTTAAGATCAACGGTGAATTTGTTCCCGGCGTTGAATCATGGGCCAGCCTTTCGGTAATGCAGACAAGGGAGGACATTCTCGACGACCGGAAGGTTACAACTGACTCTGCCGGAATTGAAACAATCACCTACCCCGGCTTCATCCCACGTCCTACCGATCAGTTGGTGAATTTCGGCCTGTTCTTCCAGGATTACCTTCCGATGAATCCTTCTTATAAAATGCAGCTTAGCCTTCTTTTCGGATCGGGATTTCCATTCGGACCTCCCAAATCGGAACGCTATGAGCAGGTCTTCCGCATGCCCGCCTACCGCCGCGTAGATATTGGTTTTTCAAAAGTGATAATAAACGAAGAAAAAGAAAACAACAGGAAGGGCCCCACCCGCTTCATAAAAAGTTTATGGACAGGCGTGGAAATATACAACCTGCTTGATACCAAGAATACCGTTTCGTACCAATGGATCAGCGACATCAACAATCACCAGTACGCAGTGCCGAATTACCTTACATCACGTCGTTTAAATATAAGACTGATCGCGAAGTTCTGATCTCACATTACATTTTCTCATATTTGTCTTTCCCTTTTGTCAACCTGAGCTCCGCGAAGGAGATGAAGTCTTTTATTTGAGATTCTTCACTTAGCATACAATGACATTGTTTTTTCTTATTTTTGGGAAAATATGTTGTAATAATCCCCACTTTTAAGGATTGAACCTTTCAATAGAAATAATGAGATCAAAAAAATCAATCATATTATTATTTATAGTTTACTCATGTATTCATTTATACGGACAAGACAGAACGATACCTGACAGTTTGAATAATGTACTCAGGAAAACAAAAAACGACACCACAAGGATCAAACTTTATCTCGACATCGGATATTATTACGAAGCCATAGATCTTGAAACGGCGCTTAAATACTATGATTCTGCTCAGGTTTTTTCTCAGAAGTTATTACCTGGTTTTACACCGGGAAATATAAAAGAATACCTTGCCGGGCATTCTCAGTTAAAAAACAATAAACAATTCAGGTCAGATTTACTTCTGCTTTCCCGGAGTATACGTTATAAAGGCATTGTATATTATTTCCAAAGCAATTTGCCATTATCGCTCGATAATTATCAGAATTCACTTTCCATCTCGGAATTTCTTAACAATGAAACTGATATTGCAAAATGCCTGACAAATATCGGACTTATCCAGCAAAGCATGGATAACCAGCCCCTTGCCCTCGAGTATTATACAAAAGCCCTTGAACTGAACCGCAAAATGAACGATATAGAAGGAGTGCTTAACAGCCTTAACCAGATCGGAAGTATTAATATTAAACTAAAAGATTATAACAAAGCCTTAAAATATTGCGAAGAAGCTCTTAAGATAAGTGAACTGTTGAATAACAGGATCGAAAGATCTGTCTGCCTTAGCAATATGGGTACTATATATAAACTCCTGGAAGATTATCCAAAAACAAACCAAACACACCCAACACA
>CAZEWB010000553.1:0-3358 GCA_964515655.1 uncultured Bacteroidales bacterium | reverse complement strand
TTACCTGCAACGATAACACACCCGGACGGAACTATAATCAATTGTTTTGCTTCGGGGGATGAATTCTTCAACTACCTTCATGATGCCGAAGGATACACGATAATACAGGCGCAGGACGGATGGTACTATTACGCCCAACACGATCAATCTGATAATGTTGTGCCATCCCTTTTAAAAGTCGGAAGCGGAGATCCTGCTGAAGCTGGGATACCGAAATATGTAAAGATCACTGAAAAAGCTTATAAAGAAAAGGTCTTTAAATATCTTTCTCCTTTGCAGGGAAGAAACTCAAAAGCGCCGGCAATAGGTTCTTTTAACGATCTTGTAATATATATCCGGTTTGCAGATGATGCCGGTATGACCTATACGCGTCAGACCTATCTGGATATGTTTACCGGTACAGGAGGAAGCATATATAGTGTTCAGGAATATTTTCAAAGTGTTTCATATAATCAGTTAACTATTAATGCCGTTCATTTTCCTGATTGTGTACCGACTTCCAACCTTTCTTTCCAGGACTCACATAACAGGAGCTATTTTCAGCCATACAACGCCTCAACAAATCCGGGTGGATATGTTGATGATGACGATGCAAGGCTTCGTGAGCATACTCTACTGAAAAACGCGATAACCTCACTTAAGACGGTGATAGAAGCCGAATTGACAGCAAGCGAACTAGATATGGACAATAACGGAGATGTAGATAATATTACCTTTATTATTTCAGGAGACAATGACAGCTGGAGTGATCTGTTGTGGGCTCACAGGTGGGCATTATGGACATCCTCATGCTATACTTACCTGAATGGAAAAATGGTATGGGATTATAATTTCCAACCCGAATCTCAAAGCGAAAGTACAACAACATGTCACGAATTGTTTCATTGTATCGGCTCGCCCGACCTGTACCATTACACAGGTAATAGTGTTTATCCATGCTGGTACTGGGATTTGATGGAATATGGCACCGGTTCAATGACAGCTTATATGAAAGAGCAGATCGGCGGATGGATCACGATTCCGTCAATCACTTCAAGCGGAACCTATTCTTTAAGTCCTTTGGCAGGGTCAACCAATAATGCATATAAAATTGCATTACCTAATTCAACTACAGAATTTCTTATTCTGGAATTCAGAAAAAAAACAGGACCTGTCGAAACATATTTGCCTTCTTCTGTTGATGAAGGATTATTGATCTACAGAATAAACAGCGCCGTATCTATTAGTGATGGAAACAGAAACGGACCTCCTGATATGCTGTGGGTATACAGACCTAACGGAAATACTACTACCAACGGGAACCCTAGTGATGCAACATTCTCTTCGACTCAGGGCAGAACAACTTTTAATGCCGGCTCCAATCCGGCTTGCAACCTTTCAGATGATGCTACCTGGGGAGGTATCTCTATAACCAATGTTGGCGCTGTCGGCACTACTATTTCCTTCAATGTACAGTTTCCTGCTTATAATATTACTTTTAATGTTAACGATGCATCCGGTCCAATAAATGCGGCAACGGTTGTCTGCGACGGCGTTACTCAAAGTACCAATTCATCCGGTCAGACCATTTTCAGTAATAAAGCCAACGGAACATATAATTACACTGTAAGTAAAACAGGATATCAGGGCGCAAACGGAACGGTAACAGTATCTGGGTCTAATGCAACCAAGAACGTAACACTTACTGCAAATTTGTATAGTATTACTTTCACGGTAAACGATGGTACAAACCCAATAAATACCGCGACTGTTGTATGTGACGGCATTACCCAGTCCACCAATTCTTCCGGTCAGACTGTTTTCAGCAATAAAGCAAACGGAACATATAATTACTCTGTAAGCAAAACAGGGTATCAGAATTCTTCAGGAACAGTAACAGTTTCAGGCGGGAACGCAACAAAAACAGTTTCTCTAGGAATATCGGGTACGACCCAATTAACCACGACTTCATGCAGTTTATCTACCACAAATAAATCTGCAACGATATACTGCGACAAGGTTACAGGTGGAGAAGCCTATGAATTCGAATTCACGAACGCTGACATTCCACTTTCGCAAATTGTTAGTAATCCTACTGACCCGTTACGTAATTATATAAAACTATCCGATGTTCCCGGGATACTTTACGGAAGAACTTACGATGTAAGGGTCAGAGTAAGGATAAGCGGTGTCTGGAGCGACTGGGGTGGCGTTTGTCCGGTAACTCTTTTGGTTTACCCGACAACTATAACAACATCTTCATGTGGACTGATAACCAGCAATACAACATCCATTCTATCTACTACTTTAATCGCCAATGCTCAGGCTTACGAGTTTGAATTTATTAATACTGATCTGGGATTTTCAACAATAGTAAGTAACCCAACTCCTTCCTTACAGTGGATAAGATTAAATATGGTTCCAAATATAAAATATGGGCGTATTTATAATGTCAGATCAAGAGTTAAAGTTGATAATATGTGGAGCACCTGGAGCTCAGTATGTAATATTACTTTAAGTGTTCCCTTTACTACCATCAACCCTACTACATGTGGGATAACAACTTCAAGTTTAACTACAATTATTTCTGCTGCTAAATTCGCTAGTGCTCAGGAATATCAATTTGAGTTTTCAAATACCGGTTTGGGATTTGTACGAACTTTAAGCAATCCCACTAACCCTTCATATCAATACGTCAGGTTAAGTAATGTATCAGGATTATTGCGTGGCAACACATATAACGTCCGTGTAAGAATGATGATGGATGGAATGTGGGGCGGCTGGAGCCCGGTCTGTACTGTAACGCTTACCTCGTCAAAAGGACCGGAAACAGAATATTCAACATCATTTACAAATACAGATTTTGTGACTTATCCTAACCCGTTTAATCATAATTTTTCATTGATTATTGAAGGTAATCCTGAATCAGAATACGAAATAACTGCTTATGATATTACGGGTAAAGTACTTTACAAAGGTACTTCATATTCTTATCAGGAATTAACATTTGGTGAAGAATGGGAAAAAGGTATGTATATCATCTCTGTTACGGGACAGGATTATTCGGGCAGTACTAAAGTAATAAAGACAGAATAGAAATAATAAATCAAAAGCCCCTTTCGGGGCTTTTTGATTTTCATATGCTGAATTTAATTCAGCATGACGCGAAGTTAGTTGTAATTTAGGCTATTCAAAATACGAAACAAGTATTCCCAGATATTCATGCATAGCTTTTTCGGATTTTGCGATGTGTCTTGATTCGGGGAAATAATAAATAATACTGTTATCTTCATTGGCTTTAACCGAATAATTGCATGGAACCGGGTATCCCCACTACCAACCACGTCTTGTAAATTCAATGGTTAGTTTTATAGTTGCA
>CAZEWB010000552.1:0-3362 GCA_964515655.1 uncultured Bacteroidales bacterium | reverse complement strand
TAAACTCATTAGGGATATTCGGGATAGCTCTGGCCACTGTTTTTGCCTTCCTTTCCGAAAAAGCATTTCTGATAATAATGGTAAACAGGAATCTGAAAATAAAGCCAAACACATACATCCCTTCAGCCTGGCTGTTATTCTATTCGTCGCTGCTTATCGCTGCGTTTATCTATTCAGAGTTCAACGTTATATTCGGTTAAAGTGAATTTCCTTGCCCATGTTTATCTCAGTGGCAATAATGACCACATTAAGATCGGAAATTTTATAGCCGATGCAGTTAAAGGAAGCCATTTTTCGAATTTACCAGCAGATATTCAAAAGGGAATAATCCTTCATCGTTTTATTGATAATTATACCGACCACTCTCCTTTGCTGAATGAATCCCGCAGCAACTGGCAGAAAGAGTTCCCGAAATTCTACTCGTCAATTCTCGATATTTGTTTCGATCACTTTCTTGCCAAAAACTGGAGTTCATATTCACAGTCGAACTTAAGGGCATATACCCGAAATATTTATCTGCAATTAATTTTGAATTACCGCTGGTTGCCGCAACGGGTAAGGCGTTCACTGCCATTTCTGATAACTCAGAACTGGCTCGAATCGTACAAAGAGGTCAAAGGTATAGGACTTATTTTCGACAGAATGAACAAATACCGGGGACTTCCCTGGGACTCTGAACCGATAATAAAGTATCTGAACTCTAATTACAACCGGATGGAGCAGACTTTTTTCGTATTTTTTGAATCTCTGATGCAAGCTGTTGAAGAAAAGAAGATAATACTGTAGTAATTGCTTAAGGCTGTTTATCAAAGCCATAATCGCGAAAAACAAAAATATCGGAGCTGCAAAAGAAAATATTTTGTATTTTTGTATAAAATTAATTCATATGAGTACTTTAGAACTTAGAAAAAAAATTATTGAAACCATCTTTTTAATAGAGGACAAATCATTTTTAGAAGCATTAAAGACAATTGTTGACACTAAACTGGCTTCAGCAACTTATGAATTATCAGATTTTCAAAGAGACAGAATTAGAAAAGGCAGAGAGCAACTGATGAATGGAAATACTATTTCAAATGATACTGTTCAAAAAAAAGTTGACAAATGGCTAAGTACAAAATAAGTTGGTCAGTTGAAGCAGAAACAGATTTGACAGAGATTCTTGAATTCTACATCCAAAGAAACAAGACAGCATCATACAGCAAGAAGCTCTATTCGAAAATAAAAAAAGACATTTCTGCAATTTCTAAAAATCCAAATTTAGGTATTGGGACAGAGTTTGATACAGTTCGAGCATTGATAACTGGAAACTATCAGATTATTTATGAAATTACAGAGGACAATATTGTAATTTCAATGCTTTGGGATTGCAGAAGAAATCCTGAAGACAAGAAAATAAGAAAGCGAATAAAGAAGAAAAATAAAAACTGGCTGTAAAACAACCGGAAGTATACCAGTGTGTTTGATCTGTACTCTTTTTGTTGTATCTTTGGTATGTAATTATTATCAATAAGATAATTCAATGACAAAAGTTTGCCTCATTATTACTATAGCATTCCTTATTTTGTCTTGCAAAAAGGATAAGCCTGATTTTAATTATGTTGAATCCACAGATATTACCAAATATGTAATTCATTTGACGGGAAATAAAATTGATCATTATTCAAAATATTTAAATGAAGTGCTTCAACAAACAGTATACTTTACCGACAAAGATTCAATTATTGAAGTAATCACAAAGAACGGCACTGACAAAGTAATCAGTAAATGCATCTTTTTTATTGGAAGTAACGGATATGCCGTGTCTAGCGTTGATTCATGTTTTAATGATACTACTCTTGCTTATTATTACGGCTGCAGCTATCAATACAGCAACGAATTTATGGTACAGAAGACGATTAACTACAAAACATATGGAGATAATTCTGATTCAGTAACCGTAATTATTGATTATGAAATATCTGGGAATAATATTGCATCAACCAGAAATTCTTTTGGGTGCAGGTCAATTTATGAATATAAAAGTGACTTTAACATGATAGATGTTTCACACTTCTCAAATTCAATTCTTGGAAAAATAAATCAGAACCTGATATCTCATGTATCCTGGAATAATGGCTGTCCTTGCGGCCCTTCATCAACAATTGCATATAGCGATTATATATATGGATTTTACGGCAATAATTATGTTTCAAAAATGATAGAAATATACACTCCTTGTTATCATTCGGATACTGAAGAAGTAATAAGGACGGTAAGAACAACTATTTACGAATATTATTAACCTCACTTTATATAAAAGTCCAGCATCTTTTCTCCTTCGATATAACCTTCCAGCCTGTCACCTATCTTCAGCGGACCAACACCCTGCGGTGTGCCGGAATAGATCATATCACCCGTTTTCAGGGTCATGAACTGTGAAACGTATGAGATTATCCTGGCAAAAGAAAATATCATATCTGATGTATTCGACTGCTGAACTCTGACACCGTTCATATCGAGGTCGAAGTTTATGTTCTGAACATCGTTGAATTTTTCGACAGGCAGAAATTTACTAACAGCAGCAGAATTATCAAAGGCTTTGCATATCTCCCACGGCAGTCCTTTATTTTTACACTCTTCCTGCAGGTCACGTGCAGTAAAATCAATACCAAGGCCGATTTCACCAATATAAGAGAGGGCAAATTTTTCAGGTATGCTTTTCCCTACTTTACATATCCGGGCAACTACTTCTGTTTCGTAATGAAGCTCCTTAGTAAAAACAGGATAGAAAAATGGCTTATTGTTGATCAGTATCGAAGAATCGGGTTTAAGAAAAAAGACAGGCTTATCGGGAATGGCGCTGTTCAGTTCCTTTGCATGAGCAGCATAGTTACGGCCGATACATATAATCTTCATACACTAAAATATTTCACGGATACTTGTTTGAAGTCTTTTAGCCACAGATTTCGCAGATTTTCACAGATATTTTTCTGTGTAATCTGTGTAATCTGTGTAATCTGTGGCAAAATACAGCACGCCACACCCAATAGCAGTCCTGAAAGCATGGGTGGAATATTTTTCATAAACTATATGCGGCTTCTTAACTTGATCTGCGTCAGGACTTTCTTTGTGTATTCAGGAAAATCACCTTTAAGTACCCAGCCATAATACCCGGTGTCCTTCTGAAAAACTTCGGTTACAGGCTGACCTTTATATTTTCCGAAATTAAATACTTCTACATCACTTTCGTTAAAAATAATATGCCCGGCCAAATCTGCATTCTTATGGTGGGAAGCGAAGCGGCAAACTTCTTCAATATTATTTTTCAGGTCTTCATATTTTTCAAGTTGTGCTTTAAAAACTTCCCATGTAGCCCGTGT
>CAZEWB010000551.1:500-3364 GCA_964515655.1 uncultured Bacteroidales bacterium | reverse complement strand
AGGGAAGCCAATGGAAAGTGCCCCGGATAATATTCTCCGCAAATCAGAAAATGAAATCAAAACGGTCACAGGGTACAATTTCAAGCCCATGGGATAACGTGAATATTATATTATTTCTGATAAGATCACCGAATACCCTGCTGTTGATCAGAAAGGATACCACGCCTCGACGCCTTATATTAAATGGAACGACTTACGGAACGAGGCAATGAAACTGATATCACAATGCGGCGGAAAGATAAAATACGGACATTCCGAGGTTGGTAACTTCACAACAAAGACCGAACTGTTCGAACAGCACGAGATAGAATTTTTGCCTTGCGAAGTGAATGAAGCTGCCGACCAGTTGATAATTGCAAAGTGGATAATCCGGAAACTTGCATACGAATACGGCGTAACTATCAGTTTTGCTCCAAAGATCACTGTAGGCAAGGCCGGCAGTGGTCTGCATATTCACATGCTCCTTGAAAAGGACGGTGAGAACATCATGATAGAAAAGGACAAACTGAGCGAACCAGCCCGCAAACTCATAGCCGGAATACTCGACCTTGCATCTCCGCTGAGCGCATTCGGCAATACTATTCCCACATCATTCCTTCGGCTTGTCCCTCATCAGGAAGCACCCACGAACATTTGCTGGGGCGACCGTAACCGTTCGGTTCTTGTCCGTGTTCCTCTTGGATGGACCGGAAAATGCAATATGACATTTGACGCAAATCCGATTGAAAAAACCTATCCTATAAATGCAAACGGCAAGCAGACCGTAGAATTGCGTTCACCTGACGGTTCAGCGGACATTCACCTGCTGCTGGCAGGAATACTTGTTGCAGGAAGACATGGTTTTGAAATGAAGAATTCACTGGAACTTGCCGAAAAACTATATGTTAACGTCAACATTTTTAAAGACGAGAATAAAGAAAAGGCGAAATCGCTGAAACAACTTCCCTCATCCTGCTACGAAGCAGCCGAAGAACTGGCAAAGAGCCGCGCGATCTTTGAGAAAAACAAGATATTCCCCGCAGGAACCATCGATGACCAGATAAAACAACTCAAGTCGTATAACGACCGTGATCTTAGCGAAAAACTCTACGGCAAGAATGACGAGATAAGGAAACTCGTCGACACATACTTACACTGGAGATAGTAACAATCCTACCGCTTCTTGTTAAACAATTAAGATACTTCACTTAGTTCAGGTTTAATTCATAAAATCAATATTTGGGGCTAAAGCCCCGAAATGTTAATGTTATGTATTACCCCGGCCTTAAGGCCGGGGTAATACATAACCTAACTATAATCAGGACTTTAGTCCTTAATGTGAATCATGTATGTTAACAACGTGCTTGCAGTGCGGGAAATATGTTTATGAGCATATAATGCATTTTTTTCTTGCCAGTGTTTTTTATTTTGGTTATCTTTAAAGAAACCTTTTAATATTTGGATTATGATAACCAATCTTGAACAGATATATTCGGTAAGTATAGCAGGTATGAAGCGTTCGGTGATACGCGAGCTGCTGAAACTGACCCAGAGACCCGAAATAATTTCATTTGCAGGCGGACTACCTTCACCCGAATCGTTCCCGATAGACGACATACAGGTGATAGTTTGCGAGATGCTTAAAGCGGAAGGCGCACAGGCGTTGCAGTACGGCGCTACCGAAGGCGATACAAAACTCCGTAAACTTCTTGTCGAAAAGTACAAAAAAGATGGCCTTAATCTTGTCGTGGACAATCTTATTATTACAACTGCTTCGCAGCAGGGGTTGGACTTTTTAGGAAAGATCTTCGTGAACCGTGGCGATAAAGTTATTGTAGGACTTCCCAGCTATCTCGGTGCACTCAGCGCCTTCGGAAGTTACGGCGCCGAATTTGTCGGCATTCCCTTAGACAAGGACGGTATGCGAAGCGATGTCCTTGAAGAAAAACTTGCAGGATTAAAGAAAGCCGGGACACCACCGAAATTCATTTACATTATTCCTGATTTCCAGAACCCCGCCGGGATCACCATGCCCGAATACCGCAGGAAAGAGATAATTGCTCTTGCACATAAATACGACCTGCTTATAGTTGAAGACAGTCCTTACCGCGAAATACGGTTCGAAGGCAAGCACCTTCCGACAATGTACGAACTTGACAACTCGGGTCAGGTTATCTTACTGGGTACATTTTCGAAGACATTCGCACCGGGCTTCCGCATAGGATGGGTAATTGCTCACGAAGCAATAGTTGATAAATTTGTTGTTGCAAAACAGGCCGCTGACCTCTGCACTCCCCCGTTCGTGCAAAAGATCGCTGCACGATACTTGGAAAAGGGTCTTTTCGAAAAGAACATTCAGAAAACGATCAACATATACCGCGAAAAACGCAACGTAATGCTCGAAAGTTTCCGCGAACACATGCCCAAAGGAGTCTCCTGGACAGAACCCGAAGGCGGATTATTCCTCTTCCTTACCCTGCCCGGACACCTGGATGCTGAAAAGTTATTCCCATTAGCTATAGCAAAGAATGTCGCCTATGTGTTAGGTTCAGCCTTTTTCTGCGATGGCGGCGGAAAAAATACAATGCGCCTGAATTTCTCCTTCAGCTCCAAAGATGACATACGGGAAGGTGTAAAGAGACTTGCAGCGGTGATAAAAGAAGCTATGTAATTCTGCAACCAAAACATTTGCCAATTGCCGACTGAGGACTGCAGACTTTTCTTAACCAATATAATTAACTTAATACTCTTGCGGTTCCTGGCGGTTGCAAATGGATTTATAGTTGCAGTATTTGCAGGCATTTATGTCTTCGGCCTGTAAAAAGGGAACTTCAGGTGAAAACAATTCATCCAGAACTTCCTCAAGTGCTTTGGTAAAGGTTTTC
>CAZEWB010000551.1:0-490 GCA_964515655.1 uncultured Bacteroidales bacterium | reverse complement strand
TGTGTTGGGTGTGTTTGGGTTTTGTTTTTTCGATAGTATATATCTGTAAAAATATAGCTGGAAAACATAATTGCGTCTTTTTGCACCTTCGGTGAAACTGTTCTCTGCAAACACTTTTACAGATGTCAGGTCAGAAGCCTTGTAGTCGGAGATCACAATAACGCCGTCCTTTTCGTCAACGCGGTCTATTATGCCATAAAAGGTTATTCCTTTGTCTCCGAATTCCGCATCCACTTTTATTTCGTGACCCATGTACGTAAAGGGACAATTTGAAATTTCCCATTTTACAAGGGCTTTAAGGTAGCGTCTTATTATCTCATCGTAAAGCAATTCGGTGCCGGATAAATAGTCGGAATAATTCTTTTCTTTATAATTAAGAACGTCAGTAAATGCGCGATTGATGGCATTATCGTAATCCTTTTCTTTTATTGTTTTCAGAATTCCTGTATAACTCAAAACTGAAGCTGAATGAAATTGTAACGGCAGACAT
>CAZEWB010000550.1:0-3368 GCA_964515655.1 uncultured Bacteroidales bacterium | reverse complement strand
AATCTTGCTGATAAATATCCCGGTGTTACGATCTCGATGGTTATGTATTTAAGCATCCGGGCAATTGAGAAAAGCGCCCTTGCGTTCATCCATTTCGAAAAATGATTCTGTTTAATATGATATTCGAGGCAGCTGTCGGGTACTTTCAGTATCTTTTCCTGGAGTGAGCGCAGGTCGGTAGAGCGGCATATCTCCTGCATCGTATCGGGATTCCTGAAAATGAAATCGCCGAAAGCCATCTGTGTGATTATATAATTGCGGAGTTCAATTGAAAGGCTTTTTGAGTATTTGTAAAGGAATCCCACACCAAGTTCTGTTGCCATTTTAGCGTTCTCAATATCGCTCGACTGCAGAAGGAAAGGCATAAAAGGATCTTCGGAGCGTATCATTTTGCATAGTTTAACGCCGGCTTTTGCGTCTTTTGTCCCTTCGCGTTTAAAACTTATATCGGAAACAACACCTATAAGATTTTCCTTATAGCGGTTGAATAAGGTCACTGCCTGTTCGTAGTTCGTCGCAAGCATTATTTTGGGTCTTCCGCGCATCACCATCATTCGCTGGTGTTCGTTAACGCCTTCGGTCATCGAACGTTTTGACTGCTGGAAAACGATCTTATAAATGTGAGGAAGATAAGACGAGTAGTACCTTATAGAGTCTTCGACAAGCAATATAGCCTGAACTCCGGCCTCTTCAACGTCTGTTTTGAGGTTCATCCTGTCCTCGATAAGTTTGGTGATGGCAAGAAGTATATCGGTATTTCCCAGCCAGCAGAATACATAGTCAATGGCGGATATGTCCTCGTTTTCGAGCATCAGCGAAACTTCACGGGAAAAAGGAGTAAGAACAACTATGGGTTTGTTGGGGTACTTGTTTTTTATGTCTTTTGCCAGCTTAAAGGCTACAACAGATTCAATAGTAAGCATGGTAATTATCAGGTCTATCGAATCTTCTTCCATTATCCTGTATGCTTCACGGATAGTATTGGCCTGTAGGAACATCGGGGGATAGCGCAGGTTCAGTGAGTAATATTCGTTGAAGATCTTTTCGTCAATACGGCCGTCTTCCTCGAGCATGAAAGAGTCGTACGGATTGCATATCAGCAGCACTTTATATATGCGCTTCTGCATCAGCTTGTCGAAGGAAGTATCGGAGAACGAATACCTTTCGGACCCGATGATCTTTTTGTAATCTTTCATGTGTTTATATTCATCTTTTTTGACAGGATTTCAGGATTTACAGGTTTTGGTTATACGCATGGCGCATTTATTTATTATCGTGTTAATCTTGTAATCCTGTCTAAAATTTAACCACATATTGTTGATTATATATACTTCATAGCATTTACCTGAATTTAAGGAGTACAAACCCGTCAAGTTCAGTCAAACTCTCAAGCTTGCTCTTGAAGTAATTCCCGGATAATGAATTTATATAAAATGCCGTCCTGACCATCCTGTTAATGCTGTCTTTTCTTATCAGGTAATGTGCAGGCAATTCATACGACGAATCACGGATGACATTTGAAGGAATACTGTTCACCATTGATGCAATGTCAAATTCATCAACTAAGGTGTCATGATAAAACACTTTTAAATACATCGAATCTGAATTGATTTTTATACTGACATCTTCACTCCAATAGTATTCAAAAACGTTGGTTGTGTTCGTGTCTTCAGGATATGTATATGCATAAACATTAAAGGGGCAATAAAGGTTGAAGCCCGAAATATCGAACATGGTGCCTTTCTGCTTTGACTGTGTGTTCAGATAAATGATATTTGAGTTCATTGTTGTGTCCTCGGTATATTCTATCTGCATAATGTCTAAAATAGGATTAGAAGTGCTGTATTCCCAGATAAAAACAGAATCCCATTTTATTGTATCCAGCGACTTTGGAAAGTACGGGATGAATGGCGAATGCCCGTAATTTTCGAGAATATAATTAGTATGCGACGCAAGATTATTATAATCGTGGTAGTCCATAACATCACGGCTTTTTACGTAAACGCCATTGTCAATTTTATTGTACTTTGTAAGTATTGATTCAAAACGTTCTGTCTGGCTGAACTTCGAGATCATGAATGCATTCCATGGCCCGGTAACGGCAAGGAACATTGTAATTGCGAGCGAAATCGGTATCATTTTAATATTCCTGAACCGGGTCATTAAAAGGTGGATCAAAATGAATAACAACCAAATCCCCATAATAAGGACAAAATAGCGGTTCTCGGTAACACCATAGTCGGATATTCTTTTTATCACCGAAACGAAAAGGATCAGAATGAGAGGCCACAGGAGGTAAGGGAAGAAGCCGCTGAAAAAGCGGACGTAAGTGTTCATAGGTGATTTACGGATAGGATATATCACAAGGAAAGTAAAAATGCTCAGGAGAGAGTATCCGAGTATTAGGCTTGCAACCCATCCGTGAGGCCATTCCCACATTGCTATCACTTTTACAAAGTACGCGTAAAGTATAAGTGAGTATAAGATCACTATCGGGATAAGAATGAACTGAACAAAGATCTTAAGGGCATTGGAGTAGTCAGAGATATGATCAAGTTTGTCAATATAACGGGGAATAGCAGCAAGGAAGAACCATGTACCGAAGAAAGCTGATATTATTACCCATAACTGAAAATACAATTCTTCGCCGAATGAGACATCGAACAATTGTTCAATGGCAACAAAGGCGAGCGAAACGGCAACGTATAAAATGATGCCATATAAAGCAGTGCGCAGAAACCGCACCAGCAGAATGCTGTTGAATTGCCAGAATGCAGTGTTTTGCCTGAAGCCAATGAAAGGGGCAAATGAAATGGAAAGCGCCAGCATTCCCAGGAATGCAAAAAACCTTATCACAGTTTTTGTATAGAATATGTCTGATATGGTGAAAAAATACAGTACCAGTAAAACAAATCCCGATAAATGGGCCAGGATCTGTAATTTTTTATGAGTTTCGAGACGTTCGTTCAATAACTGAATCGCAATAAAGAGCGGAATAGCCAACCCCGACGTTAAAAGGAAGCGGAACAACAAGGGAGCATTGTCAAAAGAATATGAATTTTCGATTATAATAATAGCCAAAACAGAAACAACAAAGGAGAAAAGTACAGGGGCAGGGAAGCGTACGAACGAATTTACGGCTTTTCTGCTGAGGTATTTTCCGGACGGAATTTTCATAGAGAATTTTTTTTGAAAGGTAGTGAAAATTTAATTTCGTTAGGTAGTATTGAGTAATCTAAAAAGTGACAACAATGTTATTAACTTTTGTGTACTATAAATGTAATAACACTTCATTGAGGGCATCGCAAAATTCCGTTGCATTTTTGTAACGTTCGCCGATACCTTTTTTCAGGACTTCTTTTATTTCA
>CAZEWB010000549.1:2179-3376 GCA_964515655.1 uncultured Bacteroidales bacterium | reverse complement strand
GTTTACTTTTTTTGGCAATGAAAAAAAGTAAATCGGGGCTCGGGGTGAAACCCCGTTTTAATAAACAGATTATCTTTTTGTTGATAAATAATTTGTCAGCACCTCAAAATGTAATTTCGCCGAAATTGTGTGGGTAAATGTAAAAAAAATGTTCAATGTCAAACGAACAACTAACAATGTACAAGTTAATGTTCGGGATTGCTGTTGTTCATTGAAAATTGAACATTTGGCATTGTTCATTAAAACGAAATATCTTTTTGTTGATAAAAAATATATCAGCGCCTCAAAATAGTATTTAGCCGATATTCGGATTTCTAATTTCGGTTTCTTATGTCTTATCAATAAAAGCGGCAAACAAATCCGGCCTGCATAAACTTACTGACTTCTGTAACAAAGCTAAGCAGAATGTCTCCCTGTACCGGTTTTTCCTCTTTCCTTATTTTGTCGAGACAGGCAAAAACCATAGGGGGGCCAATGTAGCCCATGGATGACATGCTGGTGTAAAGCGATTCTCGGGGGATTCCAATAGCTTGGCATTCGTCTGTAATCATTTCAGAAATGTGCCTGGAGGGGAAGTTAACCTGAAAAAAACGGATTTTATCAACATCCAAAGGATATTGTGCAAGCATTCGTTTTAATCCTTTAAAAAAAACAGAGCCGTCCGGTTCGTTAAAGTGAATACTAAGTTTTTCGCTGAACATTTGCGAAAGATGATGGTATCCAAGTTCATATTCTTTTGCCGGGTTCATGAAATATGCCGGTCTTTTATTGCACATTGCAGAAGGTTTGAGACCGCCTACCGATTCCATATAACAGTGTTCCAGATACATTCCCTCCCGTGTATTGCCGGTATCTGCTTCCAGAATTACCGCTCCGGCGCCGTCACTTAAAAAATAGCGCAGAAAAAGTTCTTCTTTCCTGACAACAGACATATTATAGTACTCACTTCTGAGTTCCGATGATGAGATGCCGCTCGAAATAACCAGCGCTTTCTTATATCTGCCAAGACGAATGAAATCGTGTGCCACAAGTAATGCCTTATATGCAGATGTACAGTTGGCATGGATTGACATTTCGGCACAATGTTCAATTCCCAGTTTTTCCTGAATGCGAACACTTGCGGTGGGCATCTGGTCCTGATGTGCGCTTCCGTATGCAATAAAATCAATGTCCCCGGCCTTTAAACCGGCATCTTTT
>CAZEWB010000549.1:0-2169 GCA_964515655.1 uncultured Bacteroidales bacterium | reverse complement strand
TTAACCGACATTGTAATATTGTCATCGGTAAACTCTCGTGTAATTGGGTCAATGGCAAAGTGATAACTTTTTATCTCAATCAGTTCAGACATGATTTCTTTGACTCTTGCCAACCATTTCTGAACCTTTTCGGGCGCTTCATTAATTGCACCCAGATAATTATCAACTTCATCAAAAGGAATTGCTTTCCCCGGCAGGTAATGGCCGCTGCCTGTTATTTTAACCGATACCGACATAATTTGTTTCCTGTTTTCTGCAAAAAATGATTCTTTTCGGGACTAAAAAACATTGTATGATAGTTCCTGAATTCAGTGCAAATATATCAACAAATTATTTTCTTTATTTTTGCTTTTTAAAATAATATGGAAACATGCCCATTTTCTTTCTGATTATATGCAGTTACATCTTTTTTCCGGTGATACAAGTTGATAAAACGGCATTCTATAACGTACTTAAAGGAAATTCGCCGAAAGAGATAGATATTACTATAAATAAGATTCAGAAAGAAAAGCCGGACGGGTTAAATAATGCATATTTAGGCGCATTGTACATGAAAAAATCTTCCTTTGTCAGGAAACCTGTCGAAAAGTTAAAGATTTTCAATCAGGGGAAATTGCTCCTGGAAGAGAGTATTACTGCAAATCCCGCAAATACCGAAATGCGGCTGCTGCGGCTTATAATACAGGAAAACTGCCCGAAACAACTTAAATACACCGGTCAGATCATAGAAGATAAGGCCATGATTATCAGGAATTACAGCAAAACTGATTCGGAATTAAAAGGGATCATAAAAGACTATGCAAAAGCATCTGTAATATTGAAACCGGAGGATTTTGTTCAGTAATAAAAATCAAAACAATTCTTAACTTTGCATGTTTTTTAAAAGAAGAACATAATTAACATCGCGCTAAAATGCTTATTATAGGGGAAGAAAGACTCACGCTGAGCGATTTCAGAAAAATACTTTTTGACAATGAGAAAATCAGCATTTCTTCGGATGCATTGAACAGAGTCCGCCAAAGTTTTGATTTTCTGAATGACTATTGCTCAAACAAGATTATTTACGGGATAAACACCGGTTTAGGCCCCATGGCGCAATTCCACATTTCGGAAGAAGATCAGATATCTCTTCAATATAACGCTGTCAGAAGTCATTGCTCGGGTTTGGGCGAACCAATACCGGATATTTATGTCAAATCGGCCATGATTTGCAGTCTGAATTCTTATCTTCAGGGGCATTCAGGTATTCATCCTGAAGTTGTTGAATTACTGGCAGAACTTGTAAACCGCTCAATTATACCGGTTGTCCCCGAACACGGAGGCGTCGGCGCCAGCGGAGATCTTGTGCAGCTTGCTCACATAGCATTGGTCCTGATTGGAGAAGGCAAAGTCTCGTATAAAGGAAGTATAAGGCAAACTTCTGATATATTTAAGGAAAACAATCTGAAGCCAATATCTGTACATTTACGTGAGGGACTGGCGCTTATAAACGGGACTTATATGATGACAGGTATTGGCGTGGTGAATCTGTTACATGCCCATAATCTGCAAAACTGGTCGCTTGCCGCTTCGGCAATGATAAATGAAATAGTCCGCTCTTTTGACGATTATTTTTCAGAAGAATAATCGACAAACCAACCCAAACACACCCAACACATCATCATGGTCAGCACATGATAGCCGAAAAAATAAGAACATTCCTCGTTAACAGCCAATTGATAAGAAAAAGGAAAGATTATTTTTTCAACACACGTACTAAAGAAGAATATATCGAAGATAAAGTTCAGGAATATTACTCTGTTCGTTGTGTCCCTCAGATTTTAGGTCCTGTATATGACACACTTAATAATGCCGGACAGGTTCTGATGAACGAAGCCAATTCATCCAGCGATAATCCTGTAGTGGACTTAAAAACCATGTCTGTTTTTCACGGTGGAAATTTCCATGGAGACTACGTTTCCACCGAAATGGATAAAGTAAAAGTTGCTATAGTAAAATTGTCTTTGTTAGCCGAAAGACAAAATAATTTCCTTATGAACAGTAGATTAAATAACGTTCTCCCTCCGTTTGTGAATTTAGGGAAACCGGGAGTTAATTTTGGAACGCAGGGAGCACAGTTCACTGCATCGTCTACTTGTGCAAAAACCCAAACCAAACACACCCAACACA
>CAZEWB010000548.1:0-3377 GCA_964515655.1 uncultured Bacteroidales bacterium | reverse complement strand
GTATTTTGCCACAGATTACACAGATTACACAGAAAATAATCTGTGAAAATCTGCGAAATCTGCGGCTAAAAGACAACATGCAAGTAATTGTGAAATGCCTATATATTCAACAATATGTTAATTCTTAAACATATGAAAAGAAACGCAGTTATTATTCTTGTATGCTTAAGCACAATTTGCAGTGCACAGATGGTGATAACAAACGGTGATCCTGATACCCTTGTTAACAACTACCTGAGCGGGTGCGGTATATCAATAATGAATATTACATATGTAGGACAGACCGGTTCTACCGGAGCGGGACAGATAGGGCATTTTATGAATGGCAATGTAACCAACCTGGGAATGAATGAAGGGATAGCACTTTCATCCGGAGACGTGTCGATATTATCCGGACCGGCTTCAGGCTTTGCCAGCGCTGATATGTCCGGAAGCGGAGATAATGACCTTACTGTGATCGCCGGTGCCAGCACTTATGATGCATGTGTTCTGGAATTCGATTTTATTCCCGCAGGTGATACAATTTCTATAAGGTATATATTTGGCTCGGAGGAGTATTTAGAGTATGTGGGTTCCGGCTACAATGATATATTTGCATTATTTATTACAGGTACTAATCCTCAGGGCGGAAACTATATCAGCTATAATATTGCCAGGGTCCCCGGACAGTCTGTGCCTGTTTCAATAGATAATATTAATGATGTCTCTTATTCTCAGTACTATGTAAATAATGAGGCACTCGGAGGCACAACCATAGTTCTTGACGGGTTTACGGTTCCCTTAATTGCAAGGGCAAATGTTATTGCAGGTATGACCTATCATTTAAAGATCGCTGTTGCTGATGCCGGAGATCATTCCTTTGATTCTGCGGTATTTCTCGAAGCCTACAGTTTCTCTACCGGGGGAACAGGGCAGGGTTCTCCGCACATTACAACTTATCAGTCCGGCCTGGCTTGTACAGGGCTTCCGGGTGTTACAGGGTGGGTGAGCGTAACGGGTGGAACACCTCCGTATATTTATGAGTGGTCGTCCGGGCAGACCGACACTGTTGCTTATAACATTTCCGCCGGTACGTATTACATAACTGTAACTGATTCGACAGGGTGTGATGTTGGCAGCCTTGTTGTACCGGGAGCCTCCTTTGCTTTCGAAACTGTTGCTTTTCCTCCGGCCTGCAATGCTTCGGATGGAGTTATTATGGCAAATGTTACAGTTGGTCTTACCGAACCTTACATATTTTTATGGTCGAACGGTCAGCAGGATACGACCACAAATCCCTCTACACTTGCATACGGACTCACTGCGGGAACATATACGGTGACTGTGATAAATGGTATTGGTTGCTCTGCTACTGATACCATTGCATTATCGTCGCTCAGTTCTGCACAGATTATCACCGATACGCTGATAAACCCCACCTGTGCGGGAAATGACGGAGAACTTTATGTTTTTGTGGATAATCCTGTGGTATATCCTTACACTTTTAACCTGACAGGTTTTCCTGCTCAGGTAAGCAACGATTCGGCCTCATGGACGGGTTTATTGCCGGGGCACTATTTCCTGAATGTATCCGACAGTAACAACTGTATTTCTGTTACCGAATTCGATATGGCTTCACCTCCGTTACCCTACGCGATGTTTACTTATAGTATCAACCAAAAAACTGTTACGTATACCAACCAGTCGGCTGCAGGTACTTATTTCTGGGACTTCGGTGACAGCGGTGGTTCAACGGATGTGAACCCTGTACATACGTATCAGGCATTTGGTTTTTATCTTGTCTGCCTGTGGCAGTTCGGCCCCTGCGGAAGCATCGAGTACTGCGATACAATAAATATTGTTCAGGTGAGTTTTCCCGGAGAATATCCTGAAAAAATTAAAGTGTACCCCAATCCTGCATACGACAATGTGTTTATTGAACTACCCGGAGCCGTTAAAAACGAAACCATTACTATAAATGACATTACCGGCAAGGTCGTTCTTGTTCAGCAACTGACTTCAGGCAAGAACAGTATTGATATTTCCAGCCTCCCGCAAGGTATATACTATATGATCCTGAACGGTGATACTAACGGGTGGCAGAAAGTTGTGGTGATAAAGTAACAGAAACATTTTGCATCAAACATACTATATTTGTTTTTCAGAATAGTAAATAAAACGGAATGACAGAGCAGAAAGAAAAAAATACGATTGAAAGGTCAAGGGAACATTTTGCCAACGAAAGAACTTTCCTTGCATGGATACGAACAAGTATTGCATTGATGGGCTTCGGTTTTATAATTGTAAAATTCGCTGTATTTCTCCGGCAGATCTCAGTAATGCTCGAAACAAAACAGGTCTCGTCAAACGGGTACGGGGATGTAGTGGGAGTCATTATGGTGGCATTGGGGGTAATAATTGCAGTCTTTGCCTTTTTTCAGTACAAAAAAAATGAAAGGCAGATCAGCAGTAATGTATACTATTCGGCCTCTTTGCTTTCTTTATTACTGTTACTTGTGATCCTTATCGGGGGCGTACTGTTAATATATTATCTGTTGTCGATAATCTGATACGTAATTGTTGAATAAATGAAGAAAGCAGTTTTAATGTCAATAATTGTCTTTAAAAGAATGAAAATGAAACTCATTCTTTTATCTGCGTTTGTTTTTCTATTTGCAAATGCTGAAGCCCAGTTTTCATTTTATAGGGATATAAGACTGGGAGCAGGGATGTCATACAATACAAAAGACGCTATTCTTTGTAACTCAATTGTGCATATTCAGGCTACAGCATCACTCAGGTACGACAGGAACGAGTTCATTACAGGTCTGCTTGTCAGCAAGCATGTTGGTAAAATCGGAAATAATGAAAAAGCTTATTTCCGGCCAGGAGTAATGCTAAGCTACACACATGACCTGAGCAGCGCTGACGACAGAGCCGGTCTTTATCTGACATGTGGTTCCCGAATGGTAATGCAGGCAGGTACCCTAAATTTCCCATCAGGGGCAGGATATGATTACAAACAGTACAACTGGATTACCAATGCCGGTATTGGATTTTTTATCCCGTTTAACGACAAATATAACAGCAGGTTCTATTGTCAGTTGTCATATGCAGTAGATTATATTAAACAAAAAACTGTTTATCCTGCATCAACAATAACTACAGGAAGAACGGACTGGAACAGGCTGGATATTAGTATGGGTATTATTTTCGGAGATAAAAAGTCATATACAAGAAAGTAATGTGATCATCCGGTGATTCCATGTCCTCTCTCCGCTTCGCTTCGTTATGACGATAGAATGTATGGTAATGTGAGAACCCGGAGTACCTGATCACATTACTTTCTTGTATATGACTTTTTATCTCCGAAAAAACAAACCAAACACACCCAACAC
>CAZEWB010000547.1:1705-3389 GCA_964515655.1 uncultured Bacteroidales bacterium | reverse complement strand
GCAATGGTCACAGTTTTTGACTTACCTGCCTCCGCAATAATGTCTGCTTCTTTCTGGTGGTATTTTGCATTCAGAACGTTGTGTTTAATACCACGCTGTTTAAGAATTCTGCTGAGCAGTTCGGAAACTTCAACAGAAGTTGTACCGACAAGTACAGGTCTTCCTGCATTAATGAGGCTTTGGATTTCATCCACAACGGCATTGTACTTCTCACGTTTGGTCTTGTAAATAAGGTCCTCATGGTCTTTACGGACGATCTTACGGTTAGTTGGAATAACAACGACATCCAATTTATAGATAGACCATAGCTCCCCTGCTTCAGTTTCAGCAGTACCTGTCATACCGGCCAGTTTATGATACATGCGGAAATAATTCTGCAAAGTAATTGTAGCATAAGTCTGTGTAGCAGCTTCAACTTTTACGGTTTCCTTTGCTTCAATTGCCTGATGAAGCCCGTCGGAATAGCGGCGGCCTTCGAGAATACGGCCTGTCTGCTCGTCAACGATCTTCACTTTGTTGTCCATCACAACATATTCAACGTCCTTGTCGAACATGGTGTATGCTTTAAGCAGCTGGTTTATAGTATGAACACGTTCTGATTTAATAGAATAATCAAGCATCAGTTTATCCTTCATTTCAGCCTTTTCCTTAGGCGAAGAGGCGTTCCTTTCAATATCTGCAATGCGGCTGCCGATATCAGGCAACACAAAAAGTTCAGGATCGTCCGAAGTTCCTGTGATCAGGTCAATGCCCTTGTCGGTAAGATCTACAGAATTGTTTTTTTCATCAATAACGAAATAAAGATCATCAGTGATCTCGGGCATGCGCTTCTGGTTCTCGGCAATATATGTATTTTCAACTTTATGCATGAGTGTCTTCATGCCGGTTTCGCTCAGGAACTTAATAAGGTTATTGTTTTTTGGCAGACCTTTAAAGGCGCGTAATAAGAGTTTACCACCTTCTTCAGTTTTGTCTTCTCCGATCAGTTTCTTTGCATCAATAAGGAGCTGCTGGGTAAGTTTTTTCTGTGCATTTAAAAGGATCTCCACTTTGGGCTTCAGGATATGGAACATCTGGTCGTCGCCTTTGGGTGTTGGCCCTGAAATAATAAGTGGTGTACGGGCATCATCGATAAGTACTGAGTCAACTTCGTCAACTATTGCATAAAAGTGAGGACGCTGAACGATCTCTTCGGGGGTCAGAGCCATGTTGTCGCGCAGGTAATCGAAACCGAACTCGTTGTTCGTTCCATATGTAATATCCGCAAGGTATGCATTACGGCGTGCGGTGCTGTTGGGCTGATGTTTGTCTATGCAGTCGACTTTAAGTCCGTGAAATTCGAAAATAGGCCCCATCCATTCGCTGTCGCGTTTTGCAAGGTAATCGTTGACAGTAACAATGTGAACGCCTTTTCCCGCAAGTGCATTCAGGAATACAGAAAATGTAGCAACAAGGGTTTTTCCTTCACCGGTGGCCATTTCAGCGATCTTACCCTCATGAAGGACTATACCGCCGATGATCTGCACATCATAGTGCACCATATCCCACTTTATCTCAGTACCTCCGGCAAGCCAGTGATTTTTCCAGTATGCTTTATCACCGCGTATTTCCACCTGTGTACGGACAGCGGCGATGTCACGGTCGAAATCCATTGCCATTACTTCAAGTTCTTCAATATCATTAA
>CAZEWB010000547.1:0-1695 GCA_964515655.1 uncultured Bacteroidales bacterium | reverse complement strand
GCAGCATGGCGCTGGGTACCGGTGCAGGCTCCCAAGCGTCTGGCCGTTTCCTTTACGATGGCAAATACTTCAGGAAGTTTTTCCTTAAGTTTCTCTTCTATCTTGACCTTTACTTCTTTTTCAATCTTTTCTGCCTGCGTATATATGGCTTCTTTCTTATCAACATCAATTTCATCGCCTTCGGCTGTTTGCTTCAGTCTTACTATTTCTTCTTCGTCAGCTGCAACAAAGGCAATTATTTCCTTCTTAATTTCAATTGTTCTCTGACGTAATTCATCGTTCGTAAGAGCCTGTACTTTTGCGAACTCTTCTTTAGTCCTTTCTACAAGCGGCATGGCTTCTTTGACATCCTTGTCCGATTTACTGCCAAAAAATTTCCCGATTACTTCTGTAATACCCATGTTTTTTTCTATTGGTAATTAACCTTCAAAGTTAATGTCATTTTTCGAGAAAGGAAAGAAAATTGTAAAAGTGATATTAAAGAATGTTATTTCCTTTATGTCTGTAATATTATTCGAAGTCCAGAATACTTTAAATTCTAATTCCCAGTATTGTAACATCGTCCATCTGCTCATATTCCCCTTTCCATTCTTCGAAGGTTTTAATAAGCAGATTTTTTTGGATATCCATTGGTTTATCAGAGATGCCCGCAAGCAATTCCTTTAATTGTTTCGACATGAATTTCCTGTATTTAGGTCCGCCGCACTGGTCTTTGTAGCCATCACTTGTAAGATAGATACAATCACCCTTATTCAGTTTTATGACCTGGCTTGTATATGGTTTCATACTTCCGTATATACCGACCGGTTGTTTGTCAGGCAGTAATTCGATCAAGGCTAAGGAGGAGGCTAAGGCTAAGTTTTGTTCACTTTCCACTTTCTCAGCCTCAGCCTTTGCCTCAGCCTTTATAATGTACAAAGGATTATTTGCACCTGAGAATTGCAACTCGTTGGTTGATGTATTTATTAAGCAGATCACAATATCCATCCCGTCCTTCTGTTCACGGACAGACCCTTTCTGGCCAAGACTTTCGATTATATGTTTTCTTAATTCTTCGAGGACCAGATTGGTCTGGGTGATTTCCTTTTTTCTCACGATATCGTTCAGAAAAGAAATTCCCAGCAAACTCATAAAAGCCCCCGGTACACCGTGACCTGTACAATCCGCAACTGCTATCAGTACCTTTTCTTTAATCTGACAAACCCAGTAAAAATCCCCGGAGACAATGTCACGCGGTTTAAAAAGTATGAAACCCTTTGACTCTCCTTCATCTTTCGAATGAAACAGAAAACTAAGGTCTGGAAGCATTGCGTTTTGAATCCGCTCAGCATAAGAAATGCTATCGGTAAGGTTATTGTGAATTTCTTCGATATGAGTTTTTTGCTTTAATACAAAATCGCGTTGTGTGGATATTTCATCACGCTGAGTGGATATCTCTGCATTTTGCTGTAATATTTTTGTATTCATTTCGTGAAGGCTGACCTCGTATCTTAGATTTTCCGTTTTAAATACGGCAAGTAAAATGGCATTGCAGATAAAACCCATAACAAGGTTCGACCAGTAAAACATCTGTCCGATATAGGCAGTATCTTCATCATAGGGGACAATTATTTTTTGTGCAAGTCCTACATTCATAAATAAAAAAACGACCAGCAACCATATATTGATGAAAAGTATTGTTTCTTTGTTCTCTAA
>CAZEWB010000546.1:0-3406 GCA_964515655.1 uncultured Bacteroidales bacterium | reverse complement strand
TGTAAGAATGTATACAGAAGATGCAATGATATTAAACCGGACACGAGTGACTGATTACTGATCACTGATCCCCGCCCTTCTTGGATGAGAAAGAAGTTGTTTTACCTTTTGGTTTTACATTGCCCTTGGGTGCAGATGCTCCTTTGGGTTTCATCTGGCCCTGAGTTTTAGGCGTTGTTTTCTTTACCTGAGCAGGTTTCTTCTCGGCCGGAGCTGAAGCATCTTCTGTAGCAGAAGTTTCTGTTTTCTCTGCAGCTTCCTCAGGTTTTTCCTCTTCGGTAAAATCAAGCAGACTGTTTTTAAGAAGAAGGTTATACCATGTTAGCATTTTCTTGATATCAGAAGCATAAACCTTGTCGCGGTCGTATGCCGGAAGAACAGCAGCAAAGTATTCTTTGAGTTTTTCAGGGTCAGCTTTCGGATCAATGCATTCTTTTCCCTGTTCCTTATCAAAGATAGATTTAAGAACATCCTTAAGAGGGACTTCTTTCTCTTCGGTAAAAACAGCGATATCTTCAAGCGCACTGATCTTGTGCGTTGAAAATGCAGGCATTCTTTTCCGGTCAATAAGCGATTCTACAATTATATTGTTCTTGCCCTGTGTAATAAGTTTGTAGAGTCCGGGATATCCGGCGATCGACATGATTTTTTTAAGATCCATCATGATTTTTCAGTTTTTAGTTTTTTATTGCAGCACAAATTTAAGATTTTGTTCGAATTCAAACAATACCACGCTGCTTTTTTATTGATTCGTATGCTTCGTTTATTTTTCTGAACTTGTCCTGCGCAGCTTTCTGTATCTCCGGACCCAGGTTCGAGACCATGTCGGGATGATGCTTTTTAGCAAGGACCCTGTATGCTTTCTTTATTTCATCGTTACCGGCATTGGAACTGATCTCAAGTATCTTATACGCCGACTCTGTATCATCAACGAACATTGCCATTACAGATTTTATATCGCTTTCACTTATCCCGAGTTTACGCGCAATATCCTTTATTACTGCTATCTCCTGGGCAACAATCACCCTGTCGGCATTAGCAAGACCAAAAAGGAAATGCATAAGCTGAAGCCTCATTTCGTAATTCATATTGGCAGATATCTGGTCTGCAACGTCGTCAATACGGATATCTTTATTAAGAATGTCGCGCAATACAAGAAGGGATTGTGAAGCAGTTTCCTTACCGAAATTAGTAATCAGGATTTTTTTTACAAAGTCAAGTTCCGATTTCAGTATCTTACCGTCGGCTTTCATCACAGCTGCTATCAGCACAAGTAAGCTTAGCATGAAATCGCCGCGCTGAGTGACTCCGACCTGCCTGCCAACCTTTATATCCAAATCGAATACAGAACCAAGGGCAAAGCCAAGTATTGCACCGATAGGACCGGCGAATGCCCATCCCAGACCGCCACCTATCCATTTGCCTAGTTTCATAGTGACTTCAGGTTCTGATGAATTTTTAAGACCTGTGGTAAGATCATTTCACCTGATCTGCTGTTTTCGATCGTGAACAATTTTGTTCCTGCTTTTTCAGGAATTATAAAATTCTGATTATTTATTCGGGTCTCCGCTTCTGAAAGACTTATTCCATCGCGCTTGACAATACGTTCTGCTCTAATTGTTTTATCTGAATCAACTACTATAACCGCATCAAGGGAACTGTAATAACCGGTCTGGAATAATAAAGCCGATTCGACAAGGACATAAGGGGCATTCTGCAAATTGCACCATTTCTCCCAGTCTTCCCAGACAATAGGATGAACGATCTGATTCACCTTATCCCTTATTTTAATTTCATTGAATATGTATTGAGAGAACTTTGCTTTATCAATTTTACCGTTTATATAAATATCAACCCCTAACATTTTTTTTAATTCAGAAATGATCCGGGAGTCTGTATCTATCAATATTCGCGCCTGGATATCAGAAAAGTAAACAGGAACCCCAAGTTTTACAAAAATGCCGGCGGCAAAAGTCTTTCCGGCTGCGATACCGCCTGTAAGGCCTGCTTTGATCATTACTTTTTGATAAGAAATTCTATCTGGGGAGGATATATCACAGGGTTAAAGACCCCTTCGGGTAAATTATGAAGTTCAAGTATAAGGTTATCGTTATTTTCGGAACGTTTCGAAAAATCAGCATATAGTGTAATGTCGCTTTCACTAATGACATTGAAAAAACTGAGGGCAACTGACACCCTGACATCAACTTTTTCAGGAATAATTATTACTTCAGTACCTTCAGGAACGTTCAGCAGTACGGGTTTAAGTGAGAATGTCTTATCACTGTATCTGTCAATATTAAACTTCAGGCTGACTCTTTCCGGACTAACACGGTAATTATATGGAAGTTCAATTTTTAAAGAAAAACTTGTATCCGAAAGCAATATTCCTGCTGTAAACTTTTCGGTAAAACAATATTGCATAGTGTCAAGAATGATCTTGGGTCCCGTCACAAGAACAGAGTCAGGAAATACACCCGGCTCTGTTACCTGAATATATTGTCTGGGAATCTGATACTCCACGCGGTGTTTTACGGGTATCATTTTACTGTAGGCTATTGTATACTCAACAATGAATGAATCCGGCATCACAGAGATGATCTGTACATCATTTCCAAAGCTCTTTTTAAAGACTTCAATAAAGTACCACGACGACTCACCTATGCGGATCACTTTATTACGAATACTTTTTTCAGTTATCATTTTCTGAGCATCAAGAATAAGCCTGAAATCTTTTTGTGTATAAAGAAATTTCAATAGCCCGAATCCTGACGCTCTGATTTTCACAAGAACATTCTTTTCGCCTGCAGATACCGGTATAAGGTCACTATTAAGGTTCACAATTTTGACCGGAACAACAAAGTCGGTTGTATATTCCTTATGCAAAACACTAAACAACCAGATAACCACTGAAATTACCAGGAAAATAAAAAAAGTAACAAGTTTCCGTTCAAAGTTAACGGATTTCTTGCTTGTAACCAGACGGAACTGCTTTAAAAGGTCAGTCTTCAATTATTATTTATTTTCAAGATCGGTTGGATCTCTTACAAGAGCTGCTTTATCAATTTTCAGCCTCATTTTGTCTTCAACTTCAAGAATGACAACTTGTTCACGTACTTCAAGAATTCTGCCATAAATTCCTCCGGTTGTTATCACTTTATCACCATTTTTCAGGCCTTCGCGAAACTTACGGACTTCTTTCGACTTTTTCATCTGTGGGCGGATCATAAAGAAATACACGACCACCAGGATAAGGATCATCGGCAGAAAAGAAATCAGGGGATTTTCACCTTCTTTAGGCGGAGCAAATAAAAGGACATTCAGCAAATTATACATATCTGTTTTTGTTTGTTATTACTCATGTTACGTAAATAAATTCTTGTGTGAAAAAAGTTCCAAGCCCCAA
>CAZEWB010000545.1:0-3407 GCA_964515655.1 uncultured Bacteroidales bacterium | reverse complement strand
TGTGTTGGGTGTGTTTGGTTTTTGGTTTTGCATTAAAAGTAGTACCACTTAAGGTCATTCCTGTTCCTGCGGTGTCTGTTGTATTCACACTGCTTACATATCCCAGCTTCAATGTAAGCAGTGTGAATACAACATACACCGCAGGAACAGGAATGACCTTAAGTGGTACTACTTTTAATGCACAAACAGCAAATGCACTGTGGAATGCAAATCAATTGCAGGGATATTCAGTAGCAAACACAGTGCCCACAAGCGGCTATGTATTGAAATACAATGGAACCAACTGGGCTCCTGCAACAGATAATAATACAACATATTCAGCCGGAACGGGCATTAGCATAAACGGAAGCAATCAGATTAGTAATACTTCACCTGATATATCTATTACGCTTAATGGCGGAGGTGCAACGTCAGTATCCGGAACATATCCTAGTTTCACCATCAGCAGTACGGATTTAAATACGACATATACAGCCGGAACCGGCATGACCTTAAGCGGAACAACGTTTAATGCACAGACTACAAGTGCACTTTGGAATGCAAATCAGTTGCAGGGATATTCAGTGGCATCAACAGTTCCAACAAGTGGTTATGTATTGAAATACAATGGTACAAACTGGGCGCCTGCGGCAGATAACAATGATGTTTACACCGCATCAACCGGGCTTACATTAGCAGGAAATCAGTTCAGCCACAGCGCTCACAGCGGTGATGTATCAGGCGCAACATCGATTACTGTAACGGGTTTGCAGGGAAAGTCTGTTACATCTACACTTCCCTCAAACGGCCAGGTGCTGAAATTTAACGGTACCAGCTGGGCCCCGGCAACCGATGATGCAGGTACAGGTACAGTAACTTCAATTACTGCAAACAATGGTATTTCCGGTACTCCAAATCCAATAATTTCAACCGGAACACTGGGTTTAACAGGTCAGGCATCTGCTTTACATAATCTTGCCACAAACGGAATAATTGTACGGACAAGTTCAGGTATTGTAGCAGCACGAACTATTACCGGAAGTTCAGGTATTGCAGTGACAAACGGAGACGGGGTAAGCGGTAATCCAACCATTGCACCTACATACGGAACGACTGCCGGAACCATTTCACAGGGTAATCATACTCATGCTACACTTACACGTGGTACCGGATTAACAGGGAATAACTATGACGGCTCAATAGCGACCACATGGGCTGTAAATTTCGGGACAACCGCCGGAACTGCTTCCGAAGGTAACCATTTGCATAGTTCTTATACAGCTGCCGGTACAACCGGAATGTTACAGTATAATAACGCCGGCGCTTTCGGCGCTAACTCGAATTTATTCTGGGACATTGCTAACGGACGACTTGGTGTAGGTTTAAACAATCCGAATTGTCGTATGGTTGTTAAAGGAAATATTGCCGCTCCGGCCACCGAACCTTTATTCGAGATCAAGGACAAAAACGGACAGACCGTATTTATTGTTTATCAGGACAGTGTTCGCATTTATGTGGATGATGACCCTGCAAAAACCAATAAAGGCGCATTCGCTGTAAGCGGACGTAATACATCAAAAGCATTTACCAATAATTATTTTCTTGTATCTCCCGATAGTTCCAGAGTGTGGACAAATGATGCGGCAAAAGGCTTTGGCGTAAAAGGTATTGATGGAACTTCAAAACTTTCTTATATGCAACTTACTCCCGAAAATTATTTTATCGGTCATGAGGCAGGACGGAGAATTAATATTGGTAAATACAATGTATTTCTTGGTTATCAGGCAGGATACAATACTCAGGGCAATATAACCGATCCCCCGCTTGAACCTGCCTCCAAGAATGTGTTTATCGGATATCAGGCCGGATATACTAACGCTTCCGGTTACTATAATACGTTTGTCGGATATCAGGCAGGGTTTTCAAACGGTTCAGGGAGCAGTACTGTTTGTATTGGCAATTATGCGGGATACAGCAATAATGCCGGCTACAACAATAATTTCGTAGGTAATTACAGTGGTTATACCAACACTATGGGTAATCAGAACAATTTCTTCGGTTATTATGCAGGTTATTCAAATGGTGGCGGGCATCGTAATAACTTTTTCGGCGGATTTGCAGGAAGGTACAATACATCCGGGAACGATAATGTTTTTATGGGTAATGGAGCAGGTAGTGGCAATACTACCGGAAGTAACAATACTAGCATTGGAACCGGTTCCGGAAACAGTATGAATGGAAGCGGAAATGTTTTTCTGGGATACAAAGCCGGCTTCAATGAAGCAGGTTCAAATAAACTGTATATTGCCAATTCGGATGTGAATCCCCCTCTTATATACGGCGATTTTACTGCTAAAACAGTTGGACTGGGAACTATAGTGCCGAATGCAACTTTACATATTTATGGCGGTTACGGAGGATTTGACCGTTTAACACAGATGTCTCCCAGCGTGAACAACAAACCCGGGTTGAACCTGATTGCTTCAAGAACTTCTGCGGGTGTTGACCAATGGTGGTCATGGGGTGTTACTACCGATAACCTTTTCAGACTTACACCGGGTACTGACTTTTCTTCTGTAAACGGGATTTCAGTGAATTCATCAGGAAATGTCGGGATTGGTACTACATCGCCAAGTTATCAACTCCATGTTACAGATAATCAGGCAACAAGTTATGGAACAGGTCTTGGGCATTTTGTAAATACAGCCGTAAGCAATGATGCTGCAGGTGTTTACGGTTCTTGTAAAACTACCGATTATTATGGATATGGCGGACTCTTTGAAGGCGGGTATATGGGAGTTAGGGGAAATGTTGCTGCAACGGGTACCGGTACTTATTACGGAGTTTATGGATCTTCAACAGGAGGTACTTCTGGTACTCGTTATGGAGTGTATGGAACCGCATCGGGAGGAACTACCAATTGGGCAGGATATTTTTCAGGAAATGTCAATGTTTCAGGAACCCTTTCAAAGGGAGGCGGGTCGTTCAAAATAGACCATCCGCTTGATCCCGAGAATAAATACCTTTATCACTCCTTTGTCGAAAGCCCCGACATGAAAAACATTTACGATGGCGTTGTAGTTGCCGGAAGCGATGGCAAGGCAACAGTTGTATTACCTAACTGGTTTGATGCCCTGAATATGGATTACAGATATCAGCTTACACCCATGGGTGCTGCCATGCCCAATCTTTATATTGAAACCGAAATTTCCAATAATCAGTTTGTAATAGCAGGAGCAGTGCCTGGCCAGAAAGTTTCGTGGATGGTAACAGGAATACGTAAAGACCCATTTGCTAATGCTAACAGAATACCTGTTGAAGTCAATAAATCTCCGGACGAAGTGGGAACTTATTTATATCCCGATGTATATAATCAGCCCGTTAGTAAAGGGATTGATTATATACATCGGGATATAAATAAGTTCCCA
>CAZEWB010000544.1:0-3408 GCA_964515655.1 uncultured Bacteroidales bacterium | reverse complement strand
AAAGGAAAAAATAACAAGGCTGGAAGAAGACCTCATGCAATCGGAATCAAGTTCGTTTATTTTTGATTCCGATTGCATGAGGTCTTCTTCCAGCCTTGTTATTTTTTCCTTTTCTTTTTCCTGTTCCTGCCTTTTTTCTCCTTTGAATTCTTCGAGCTTCTTCTCCAGTTCCTCCTTTTCCAACAGTAGTTTTTTTCTTTCTTCTCTAAACCGTTTATCATTGTTTACCTCTGCAGGCTTATCGGGAACCTGCGATATACCTTTTTTCAATTCTTCGGGGACAGATGACTTGAGCAAATCTGAATAAAGCCAGTTTATCAGTAACTGCAATGCGATTGCGCCGTAATATGATTGCTCCTGCATTATCTGTGAGTCGTGGGTAGCTTCATTTCCGTGGATCTGCAATGTCTCCAGCCAATTAATGACTTTACGCGGAGCAATGTTTTCCTTTATGATCAGTTCTATCAGGTCCTTATAGTTTTTATTTCCGATCTTCTCAACGGAAATTCTTTCTGAATACCTGTTTAATATCATTAATTTACATGCCGACTCTCCTCCTTTGCGCATATTGGTAAGCGAATCGGCATAATATCCTTTAATAAACAAATCAAAAGCTGTTTTTGACCATCCTGAAAAGTCTTTTAATTTATCGTTGAAATTATTTCCCATTGAAAGAGAATTTCTTTAAAACAAATACTCGTTATAAAATACAAATATAGGAGTTTTTAACCTTCATCACGAATGCAATTATTTGGTTCTTTATAAAAACGTGTGGGTAATATTGTTCATTTGTTCAATGTTCAATGTTCAATTGTTCTCTTCGAATTACGAATTTTCTACGAATATACGAATTACGAAAGACGGTAACATTTTCGTAATTCGTAAATTCGTATGTTCTTTTTCGTAATTCGAACTGTATAAACATATGGTCATTGAAAATTGAGTATTTGGCATTGTTTTCTTCGCAAGATATGACATGAACTATTTTGCATGTCGTGTTTTGTTTTATTATGATTAAAATCATTCATTCCATCTTTATTTAAATAGGAAAATTAATTAGTTTTGCAAAGTTAATAAAAAAGAAAATCTATGAACGTCCAGGAAATTAAAGCAGCCCACAAAACCTTGTCGGAGTTTAAGTATGAACTTAAACCGTTGAGCAAAGGCTATGCAGACCGCGTCTTACATGTTAATGTAGGAACCGGAAAGTTCACAATTAAAAATGTAAGTACTGAGATGAAGGATAAATTCACAGGAGGAAAGGGGTATGGACTCAAACTCTTGTGGGATGCCACAAAGCCGGATACAAAATGGAATGACCCGGAAAACGAAATAGTGATAAATACAGGACCCATTTGCGGTATTACTCAATATTCCGGCACTGGGAAATCTCTCGTTGTTACTATATCTCCGCAGACAGATATCGTTATCGACAGCAATGTCGGTGGGTTTTTTGGACCATTCCTGAAATTTTCCGGATTCGATTCAATGGAAATACAAGGCAAGGCAGAAAAAGAAGTTGTTGTTTATATAGATGGTATTAATGGCAGGTGCGAAGTATACGAAGCTCCGCTTGAAGCAACAGACAGCCATATCCTCGCCGAGGAACTTCACGAAATGTTCGCTGTTGATGAAAAGGACAAGAAAAATATCGCTGTGGTTTCCGCAGGTACGGCAGCCGGACATTCATTGATAGGGATGCTGAATTTTACTTTTTACGACATGAAACGTAAAAAGATCCGCCTAAAACAGGCAGGACGTGGAGGAATTGGAACTGTATTGCGTGATAAAAAGATCAAAGCTATAGTTTGTAAAATACCCGGTGTATCAGGAAACCTGAATAATGTCGTAAATCTTGAAGCTATTATGGAACGCGGAAAGCGCTTCAATAAAGAGATGCGTGAACTCGACGACAGCCAGTGCCAGATGCGCAAGATCGGCACAGCTCACCTTACTCATATCATGAATGATTATGATCTTTTCCCTACTCACAACTTCAAATTCGGAAGTCACCCCGATGCAATTAAAGTACATGCCGAACGGTACAAAGAACGGTTTACACAAAATGTTCCCGATGGTTGCTGGATAGGTTGCAACATGTCGTGCGCAAAAGGAGTTGATGACTATGAACTAAGAACCGGTCCTTACAAAGGACAGAAAGTGATAGTAGACGGTCCCGAATACGAAACTGCAGCTTCGCTGGGTTCGTGTGCCGGTATTTTTAATACTGAATTTACTATTGAAGCTAACTTCTATTGCGATACATACGGGATATGCACAATTTCATGGGGAACCATACTTGGTTTTGTAATGGAATGTTACGAAAACGGTATCCTTAATGATGAAAGAACAGGCGGAATTAAACTGAATTTTGGTAACGAAGATTCTGCAATGGAAATATTACACCAGTGCTCAAGAGGCGAAGGTTTCGGAAAAATTGCAGGTATGGGTGTCCGCTGGATGAAAAAATATTTTGCCGAAAAAGGATGGGGCGATGCACAATTCCTTCAGGATATCGGCATGGAAAACAAGGGGCTTGAATATTCACAGTATGTATCAAAGGAATCCCTTGCCCAGCAGGGTGGTTATGCCATGACAAACAAAGGTCCGCAACATGACGAAGCATGGCTTATTTTTATGGATATGGTAAATAACCAAATCCCTACTTTCGAGAACAAGGCCGAAGCGCTTTATTATTTCCCTATATTCCGTACCTGGTTCGGACTTCAGGGGCTTTGCAAACTACCGTGGAACGATGTTGAACCCGAGAACAACCATGAACAGAAAGAACCTGCAAAAGTTCCCGAACATGTTGATAACTACGTTACGATATACAAAGCTGTTACCGGAAGGGAACTTGACAAGGATTCACTCATCATTCAGTCCGAAAGGGTATACCAGTACCAGCGTATTTTCAATATCCGACGTGGATACGGCCTTCGTAAGCACGATGCCCAGCCATACCGCGCTGCAGGCCCTGTTACTAACGAGGAATACGAATCACGTGCCGAGCGATACGACAAACAGATGAAGGAAAAGATAGGAATTGACCCTACCGGGAAATCCACAACTGAAAAAGTTGCGATCACACGAAAATTCCGCGAAGAACAATACGAAAAACTTCTTGATGCAGTTTACAAACGCCGCGGCTGGACTCCAAACGGAGTGCCTACCATCGAAAGGCTTAAGTCTATCGGAATGGATCTTCCCGAACTTATCGAAGTAATTAATCCGTTACAATAATAATTACCAAACTGTCTCAAAACCCTCCAAACAAAATACTTGTCATTCTGAGCGGTAGCGAAGAATCTAATGATAAAGAGCTTTAGATCCTTCATTTCATTCAGGATGACAAAGGGGTAGGGCTTTGAGACAGCCCCTTTTTTATGTTTACAAGGATATTCATAT
>CAZEWB010000543.1:598-3413 GCA_964515655.1 uncultured Bacteroidales bacterium | reverse complement strand
CTTTTTATTATTTTAATAATTAGGTGCGTTTGCCATGATATATTTTCCATATTATTATTACAACTCTATATATTTGTTCTGACATTTTCATTTCTGACTAAAAATAATCTAATTTTGTCTGTCCTAAAAAATCAAATATAACCATGGAAAACATTTACGGAAAGATCAGGGAATTATCTGAAAAATACAGTGGCTACACTGCAGAGAATCTGTCGAAACTTATAAAAATAAAATCTCTGAGCACTCAGGAAAAGGATGTCCAGCTTGAGCTTAAGCGTCAGATGGAAGAAGCAGGCTTTGATGAAGTGAAGATCGACGGACTGGGTAATGTCATAGGCAGGATAGGTAACGGCAAAAAGATACTTGCCATCGACGGTCACATGGACACTGTAGACCTTGGCAATATGGACAACTGGTCGTTCGATCCGCTTGGCGGAGAAATAAAAGACGGCTTTGTTCACGGCAGGGGAACAGTTGATCAGGAAGGCGGACCAGCGGCTGCTGTCACGGCAGGAAGGATCTTAAAAGAACTTGGCTTTAATCGTGACTTAACAATTTATGTTGTTGGCAGCGTAATGGAAGAAGACTGTGACGGCCTTTGCTGGAAATATATCGTTGAAGAGGATAAACTTAAACCTGATTTTGTCATCAGCACAGAACCGACAAATCTGAATATATACAGGGGTCACAGGGGGCGCATGGAAATTGTAGTGAAATTCAGGGGTGTTTCGTGCCATGGCAGCGCTCCGGAACGCGGGAAAAACGCTGTATATATGGCTGCCCGCGCTGCTCTCGAAATTGAGAAACTTAACGAACGGCTGAAATACGATGAATTCCTTGGTAAAGGTACTGTGACCATTTCCGAAATTAAATCGGGCAGTCCTTCATTATGTGCTGTTGCCGATTATGCACAGTTCCACCTTGACCGCAGACTGACCTGGGGCGAAACAAAAGAATCGGCAGTTGCAGAGATCGAAGAAATTGTAAAAGGAATGGACGCCAAAGTCGAAGTGCTTTACTACGAAGAAACCGCCTACACCGGTCTTAAGTATGGGATGGAAAAGTATTATCCCACATGGAAGATAGAAGAAAAAGAACACATTGTTCAGACAGGAGTAAAGGCATACGAAGGACTTTACAATAAAAACCCAAAGATCGACAAGTGGACATTTTCAACAAACGGGATTGCAACTAACGGAATGTACAAGATCCCGACCATTGGTTTCGGCCCGGGTAACGAAGTGCTTGCGCATGCACCGAATGAAAAAGTACCAATCAGCGACCTTGTGATTGCATCTGCGTTTTATGCAGCTTTTGCATATGAGATATAGAAATTGAAATACAGGCTTCTGGTTGCTGGTTTCTGGTTACTGGTTGAGATAAAAAAACGGAATGATATGAGTTACAAAAAACTTGAGATATGGGAAAATGCAAGAAAAATGAGTATTGCTATTCATAAAATGACACTTACAGAACTTCCAAAATTCGAAATGTATGAAGAAGGAAGCCAAATACGAAGATCTTCCAAATCAACCAGAACCAATATCGTAGAGGGGTACGGTAGAAGGAAATATGTGAACGACTATATCCGCTTCCTTACTTTCTCGATTGCATCGAACGATGAAACGAAAGACCATTTGGAAACATTATATGAAACAGGTTCCTTAACGAATAAAACACTATACGATGATTTGCTCGTTCAGATTGATGTTCTGGGCAAAAAACTCAACCTTTTCATTCAGGCAATCGAGCGCAGTGCAAACAAGTAACCAGAAACAAGAAACCAGTAACCAGCAACAAAATCTTCAGCATTAAAACAGATTAAAACTTAAATAAAATGAACTTAAAAGAAAAAATCTCCGCATTAGGCCAGAAAAAATCAGGCTTGTACAAAAAGGATTTTCTCCTTACGTGGGAAAAAAGCGAACAGGACCTTGGAATAATCCTTGAAGTTGCCGGTATTTTCAAGGAAATGCGTGCACAGAACATTTCGCCAAGGGTTTTTGATTCAGGGCTTGCAATCTCGAACTTCAGGGACAATTCTACCCGCACCCGCTTTTCGTTCGCTTCGGCTTCGAATATGCTTGGTCTGGCAGTTCAGGACCTTGACGAAGCAAAATCGCAGATAGCGCATGGTGAAACCGTACGCGAAACTGCAAATATGATCTCTTTCATGTCCGATTTTATTGGTATCCGCGACGACATGTTCCTTGGAGAAGGAAATAAATATATGTTAGAGGTCGGCCAGGCTCTTGACGAAGGTTTCGAAAAAGGTGTGCTTCAGCAACGTCCCGGCATAGTTAACCTGCAATGCGATATAGACCACCCCACTCAGTCGATGGCTGACCTTATGCACCTGCAGACACAGTTCGGTTCGCTTGAAAATCTTAAAGGAAAAAAGATAGTGATGAGCTGGGCATATTCACCGAGTTACGGGAAACCTCTTTCCGTTCCGCAGGGGATCATTGGCCTTATGTCTCGTTTCGGAATGAACATAGAGCTTGCATATCCCGAAGGTTACGGGCTGATCCCCGAGGTTGTTGAAATTGCTAAGAAAAACGCAGAAAAGAGCGGCGGTTCATTAAAGATAAATCACTCTATGGACGATGCAATGAAAGATGCCGACATTGTTTATCCCAAGAGCTGGGCTCCGTTCCATATCATGCAGCAAAGAACTGAACTTCTGAAAAAAGCAGATAAAGACGGACTGAAAGAACTGGAAAAGGTCTGCCTTGGCAACAATGCAAAGTTCAGGAACTGGGAATACGATGCTGCAAAAATGAAGACCACAAAAAAACCAAACACACCCAACACA
>CAZEWB010000543.1:0-588 GCA_964515655.1 uncultured Bacteroidales bacterium | reverse complement strand
GTATATGCACTGCCTCCCTGCTGACATCAGCGGTGTTTTATGCAAAGAAGGCGAAGTTAACGGAGAGGTCTTTGAAAGATACAGGATAAGAACATACTTAGAAGCCGGCTTTAAACCTTATATCATTGCCGCGATGATGTTCACAAACCGTTTTGAAAAGCCCGCGGAGGTACTGAATTCAATTCTGGACAGGAACAGGAAGAGGGTTGGGTTTTGAGATATCAGGTAGCTTACGCCAGAGGTGACGGATGACCGGAGACGGAGTTGGCAAGTGGCAGTTGACAGTTGGCAATTGGCAGTCGGCAGTAGGCAATTGACAGTCGGCGATGCCCACCGCCCATGCCCAACTCCACTTCCGGCTTCGGCCTTCCGACTTCCGACACTTTAAGCATAGTATCTACTTGTCTCTCGAGACTACGTAGTCTACGAATAATGCGAGGCTTTTGCGGGCTTCGTTTTCAGGGAATGAAAGAAGAATTTCAGATGCTTTGCATACATACTCTTCCATTTTTGCGGTTGCATATTCAAAGCCCTTATATTCATTTATACAATCAACAACTGTTCTTATATCGGAATCATCGATCTTCT
>CAZEWB010000542.1:0-3415 GCA_964515655.1 uncultured Bacteroidales bacterium | reverse complement strand
TGTGTTGGGTGTGTTTGGGTGTTGTTTTATGTTTATGACATTAACGGAGCGCTGCGGCAAACTATTCCTGTCTCATCTGAAATCATGCAGATTGATGTAAGCAGGTTGCCAAAGGGTGTTTACATTGTAAAATCCGTCGACAAAGAAAGCGTTTGTGTTGCCAGGTTTGTTGTGAGGTAGCATGGTGGCCGTTGGCTATTGGCCTTTGGCCATTGGCTTTAGCTTTTCTCGAAAGTTAGCCAATGGCTAATGGCCAACAGCCAATGGCCAATGGCAAATAGCAAAATGTACAGATTCTTCGCTTCGCTCAGAATGACAAGGATGGGTAGTCGCTAAAGGTACTTTTCCGCCGACTCCACCGTCTGTGTAATCAGCGTGGCAATGGTCATAGGACCCACTCCGCCGGGGACGGGAGTGTATGCGCTTGTACGGTCTTTTACCTTGTTCACTTCAATGTCGCCAACCCCGCCTTCGTGATAACCGGCGTCAACAACAACAGCGCCGTCCTTTATCCATTCTGCTTTTATGAATTCGGGGATACCCACTGCACCGACAACTATATCGGCCTGCCTTACTATTTCGGGGAGGTTCTTTGTTTTAGAGTGACAGATCGTAACAGTTGCATTTGCATTCATTAGCATCATCGCAATGGGTTTGCCGAGTATCGGGCTGCGGCCGACAACAACTGCATGTCTGCCTTCAAGATGAATTTTATAATGCTTAAGAAGTGTCATAATTCCGGCTGGTGTTGCGCTGCCGTACGCGTGAAGTTTCATTGACATTCTGCCAAAACCCAGGCAGGTGACCCCATCAACATCTTTTTCAATTGCAATACTGTCGAAACACACCCTTTCGTTTATCTGCTCAGGAACCGGGTGTTGCAAGAGGATACCGCAAACCTGTTTGTTTTCGTTGAGTTTCCTTATTTCTTTCAACAACTGGTCTGTTGTCGTATCCTTAGGAAGATGTACTTTCAGCGATGTCATTCCCACACGTTCACAGGCATTGCCTTTCATTTTCACATAGACCTCTGAAGAAGGGTCATTGCCGACAAGTATTGTCGCCAGTACTGGCTTATCGCCTGACCTGGCAATTATCTTAGCTACTCTTTCTTTAAGTTCTTCTTCTATCAGTTTCGACAGTTTTTTTCCATCAAGTATTATAGGTGTGTTCATTTCTATCTGGGTTTTGGCATCCTGCCCATTATCTTACGCATATTTTTGTTTCCACCTGCGGCCAGTTTCATAAGTTTGCGTGTTTCGTCAAACTGTTTGATGAGTCTGTTCACTTCCTGTATATCCGACCCGCTGCCGGCTGCAATACGTTTACGGCGGGAGCCATTCAGCAACCCGGGGTTATTTTTTTCCGCAGGTGTCATTGAATTGATGATGGACTCGATACTCTTGAAAGCGTTATCGTCAATATCCACATCTTTCATCATCTTTCCCATGCCGGGTATCATGCCAACAAGATCTTTCATGTTACCCATTTTGTTTGTCTGCTGAATCTGCGAAAGGAAATCAACAAATGTGAACTGGTCCTTTGCAAGTTTTTTCTGCAGGCGGCGGGCTTCATCTACGTCTATCTGTTCCTGGGCGCGTTCTACCAGCGAAACGATATCGCCCATGCCAAGGATACGATCGGCCATACGTTCAGGGTAAAAGACATCGAGAGCTTCGGGCTTTTCACCGGTTCCCACGAATTTGATGGGTTTGTTCACAACTTCACGTATCGAAAGGGCTGCGCCGCCGCGTGTATCGCCATCGAGTTTTGTAAGGACGACCCCGTCGAAGTTCAGGCGGTCGTTGAATTCCTTGGCAGTATTCACGGCATCCTGACCTGTCATGGAGTCAACTACAAAGAGTATTTCCTGGGGATCGAGAGATTTTTTAAGGTTCGAAATCTCTTTCATCATATCCTCGTCAATGGCCAGACGACCTGCGGTATCAATGATAACAGTATTGTGGTTGTCGAGTTTTGCCTTGCGTATAGCATTCTGGGCTATCTGAACGGGATTCTTATTATCTTCTTCGCTGTAAACAGGGATCTGCAGACCTTCGCCTAACACTTTTAACTGTTCAATAGCAGCGGGACGGTATACGTCGCATGCGACAAGCATTACCTGACGCCCCTTTTTGCTCCTGAGGTAATTTGCAAGTTTAACAGCAAATGTGGTTTTACCCGAACCCTGCAGGCCGGCAAGAAGAATAACAGTGGGATTTCCTTTAAGATTGATGTCGACCTTCTCACTTCCCATCAGCTTTATAAGCTCATCATGGACGATCTTCACCAACATCTGCCCCGGCTTGATGCTCTTAAGGACTTCCTGCCCCATAGCAATATCCTTGACATTGTCGGTAAAACTCTTTGCAATTTTATAGTTGACGTCAGCATCCAGCAATGCACGGCGAACCTCCTTAAGGGTTTCAGCGACATTGATCTCGGTAATGCGTCCCTCGCCCTTCAGTAATTTGAACGATTTCTCCAGCCTGTCTGATAAATTTTCGAACATAGGTTTTGTGTTGAGACGGCAAAGGTAGGAAAAAAGGATTATTTATCTATACGGAATACGCGAGTATTAGCAGCAGTAGCAGCTGCAGTAGGCAGTGAAATGCACGAGTCACCAACTGCCGCTGCCAACTGCCGCTGCCGCTATTTATCAGATTAAATGTACCCATTAAACTTATATGCGAGAATCCCCACCCATTCATGGATAAGAACCGTCCAGTCTTCCATGGCCTTATAATTTGGCAGGAACAAATGTTCGGGATCGTATTTCCTTTTTCCGGAGCGCAAGTCGGCGCTGTATGGCGCAACATTAAAACCTTGTTTGCGGAAAATTGCAAGTGACCGCCTCATGTGCGAGGCAGAAGTGATAAGAAGGTCGCAACGGCCGGGGTCAGCGCCTATCAGCGATTTTGTATAGACGGCATTTTCATATGTGTTCCTTGCTTCAAAATCAAAAATCAGGCATGAGTCGGGTATCCCGATCGATAAAAGGTAATCCCTTACAAAACGGCCTTCCTTCATGTCTCTTTCGATGATACTGCCCGAGCCTCCGGTATAAACTATCTTTTCAATAGCGCCCTGTTTGTACAGTACCACCGCCTGCATGAGCCTGTCGACACTGCGGTTGAAGACGATCTGCCCTGTTGAATACACATATCCGCTCATAATCCCGCCAAGGACAATTCCGTATTTATATTTTTCTTTCTTCATTTCTTTATAATCGGTCCTTATTTCCCATGCTCTGTATAATTCATCTATTATAAATGAATTGCTGAAAAAGTAAAATACTATCAAGGCATACATCAACAACCGCTTCATTTTCCGGGGATTTCCGCAGAAATATGCGGCAAGCAATAATGCAAAGACCCAGGTAATGGGATTGAAGAAAAAGTCCATCGATTTTGAA
>CAZEWB010000541.1:0-3421 GCA_964515655.1 uncultured Bacteroidales bacterium | reverse complement strand
AACCAGGAGAATGTCGTTTCAAAACAAACTCCGGTTACAAAAAAAGCATTTTATAATAATAATCAGGCTTTGGATTTGCCAAAATCATCCTTAGAAAACACAACTGCAAAAAACAATTATGAACTTGCAAGCCTGCAATTATATGGAGCTATTTCTTCAGAAGGAATGATGAAAAAAGAACCTTTCAATGAAAATTCTGACAGATTCAGGTTAGATACAATAGAGCCGCCAAAAACAAAAAATGAGGATCAAGAGGGAAATACATCACTCACTGATGTTTATAAAAAAAATGATACGCAGAATGCAAGAATGGCTAATGATACTAATGTCAAAGCTAATATAACTAATAATACTACCAGTGAGAAAATAGCTGATAAAGAATCGGAATTAAGCGGAATGGCACTGACAGGGTTTATATGTGGTGTATGTGGTTTTATACTTGTTATAACGGCCGGATGGCCATTCTTTCTGGGTGCTCTGGGAACAATATTCAGCTCAATAGGGCTTAAACAAACACTCAGAGGCAGAAAAGGAAAAGGCTTTGCAATTGCAGGCTTAGCTTTAAGTATTTTAACAATCATATTTTTCTGGATAGGGATCATAGCTTTTGTGTCCTTGCTTAATATTCTTTTCTTATGAGTGAAGATATTTTGAGTGTATGACAAATTGCACATTATTAACAAGAGTATAGATAAAAACTATATAAAGAAGTAAAAACAAACATTATGAAAAATAAATAGAGATTCCTCATTTCGTTTCACTACATTCGGAATGACAACACTGGCGATTGCGGGAGAACGAGGGGGCGGATGCTGGCAAAGCCCGCATCCGCCCCCCTTACCCCACATAAAAGCCCTGTCATTCCGAACCAGACTGCCTAAACGGTAGTGCAGGCAGGCGAAGTGAGGAATCTCTTTGAAATGTATAGTAATCCCGTTAATGTTATGAAACCATCAAAACCATTGATTTTTGAGGAGACTCATAGCTCATATAGGTACCAGTACTTAGAAAAATTCGGTAGCGATGCCGATTGACGGGAGCTGTTATTCAATGTAATTTTGCTGCATCATTTATTTTTAACTTAAACTAAAAGGAGAAACAAACTATGAAAAAAATTAAAAACACCGGAACATTAATACTGATCTGTTCAGTAATTTTTATTTCTTCATGTAAAAAAGAAAACACGTCACCATTAATAATCCTTCAAGATGATATCGCCAGCATGGTTGCCGGTAATTATATCGGCAGCGGGACTTCGGCTAACGGAGATGCTTTTATTGAAAAAACAATTAAGATAACTAAAGTTGACAATCACAGAATTAAAGTTGAACCGGTAGGACATACATATATCACCCCTTTTGAAATTAAAATATGGGCATGTATGGGAAATATCATCTCTGACCCCGATCAGGATTCTATCTCTTTAGCAATAGTGCTGCATGGACCTGTTGGTACAACAATTGGCTTTTCAACAGAGACATCCGGAATGCCGGAAGATCAGGATTTTGGTGGTTTTAAGGAATAAAAAATATATGATAAAGCTATTTAATTACAATATTATTAACAGTTAAATTTTTAAACCTATGAAACAAGTAATTACATTATTATCAGCATTAGCAGTATTTTCAACGTATGTTTTTTCGCAAAACAAAAGTTTCGACAGAGAATATCGTACCCATGATTTAAGAAATGAACAGCAAACAGACATTCAACATCCAAAGCATTCTGAGAAGATGGATGAGTTACTATTGTCTGAAAAAGAACCTTTTACTAAAGCAAGCCCATCAGAAGAAGGGAGCAAAAACAAATTCCTCAAACAAGACAAAAGTAATTATCTTTATAAATTAGACAGTATAGTTACTGACTTACAATATAAATCCGAATATGCTTACGATGTCAACGGGAACCCAGTTTTAAGGATTTATTATAACTGGGACAGCCTGAGTAATCAATGGGCAGGTGTTTGGAAATACGAATACACATACGATGTCAACGACAACCTGACTTTAGATATTTTTTATGACTGGGACAGCTTAAGCAATCAGTGGAAAATTTATAGTAAAGACGAATACGCATATGATGCTAATGGAAATCTAACTTTAAATAGTTATTATTACAGATACAACAATCTGTTAGTAGGTGGTGATAAAGACGAATACACATACGATGCCAACGGCAAACTAATTATACAGATTTCCTATGAATGGGACAACCCAAACAATCAATGGAAAAATTCTTCTAAATACGAATTCACATACGATGTCAATGGCAATAAAATTTCATCTATTTATTATAGCTGGTATGCCGAAAGCTATCAGTGGGAAAAATCCAGTAAATACGAATACACGTACGATGCCAATGGCAAACAAACTTTAGAGATTCGTTATAGTTGGGATACCGAAAGCAATCAATGGGAAATTTATAGTAAATACGAATACACATACGATGCTAACGGCAAAGAAATTTTATGGATTGATTATTACTATGACAATCAAAGCCATCAGTGTGTATATATTTGGAAACTCGAACGCGTATACGATGCTAACGGCAAACTAACTTCAATGTGTGACTATAACTGGGATTTTCAAAGCAATCAGTGGGTAGGCTCTCAAAATAGTAATAGATACGAATACACATACGATGTCAATGGCAACATAACTTCATCTGTTTATTATAACTGGGACAGCCAAAGCAATCAGTGGGTAGGCTCTAGTAAATATGAATATACATATGATGCCAACGGAAATGAAACTTTAGGGATTAGTTATGACTGGGACACCCTAAGTAACCAGTGGGTAGTTGATAGAAAATATGAAGATATGTACGATGCCAACGGAAACCAAACTTTAATGAGTAGTTATAACTGGAACACCCTAAGCAATCAGTGGACAGGTGATGAAAAATATGAATATACATACGATGCCAACAGCAACCTGATTATAGAGATTTCATATAACTGTGACAGTTTAAGCAATCAGTGGGTGGGTAAAAGAAAAATTGAACGCACTTATGATGCCAACAGCAACAGAACTTCATCTGCTTATTATGACTGGGACACCCTAAGCAATCAGTGGGTAGGGGATAATAAAACCGATATTGAATATAATCTTAATGTTTCAACTGATAATATTTTGTTTCCTGACGATTATGATTTTGTTATTTATTGTCATTATATGCTTGATTATTGTTTTTATTATCACAATATGGTATTGCAAAAAAATTATTACGATTATGTCAGCAATAATTGGGAATTTAAATATACACAGCATTATTATTATACAAATTTACCCGCTTCAATATCTGATATAACATCAAAATCTTTGATATCATTATATCCAAACCCTGCAAGTGATATTATAAGCATTGAATTTACTCAGGCACAGGCAGAAGGCAATGCGACATTTGAGTTATTTGATATGCG
>CAZEWB010000540.1:0-3422 GCA_964515655.1 uncultured Bacteroidales bacterium | reverse complement strand
TAAACTCCTTGATTTTCAAAACTGCGCAAGCCTTGAACTCGAACATTACAGAACAGACACTAACATTACAGACAGACACTAAATAATATCCTTGCAGAGTTCAAACCGCAGAGGGAAATGAAAAGTAAAAAGATATTCGGTTTAGAAAAAAACGTTTTTTTCACGGGTCTTACGAGCTTCTTTACCGATACATCTGTAAAAATGCTGTACAGTGTGATGCCACTGTTCCTGCTGTCGATCAATGCATCCAAGACCACAATATCTTTAATTGAAGGGATTGCAGAAAGCACAGCATCATTACTAAAAGCGCTTTCGGGGTACTGGAGCGACAAGATCGGTAAAAATAAGCCATTCATGATCATAGGATACGGTGTTACAGCCCTGGTGACTCCGATATATTCATTTGTATATCTGCCTGTTCATGTTTTACTTCTCAGATTTGTTGAGCGAGTCGGGAAAGGGATAAGGACGGCTCCCAGGGACAGTCTCATAAGCGGTTCAATAAAAAAGAACGATGCCGGCATGAACTTCGGGTTTCATAAAGCGATGGATAACAGCGGAGCTATTATCGGTCCTTTGGCGGCTTTCCTGCTTCTATACTTTTTCCCTATGAATTTCACCAACATATTCATTATCGCTACCATCCCTGCGATACTTGGAGTACTTACAATTGTAATATTCATTAAAGAAGCAAAGACAGACAAAAAAGGAAATATCGATAAGTTTCATTTTAAACAGTTACCCAAAAAATTCTACTTCTTTCTCATTATTATTTTTGTGTTCACACTCGGAAATTCCGCCGATGCATTATTGCTCGTAAAGACATCCGAAACAAAAATAGACCAATCGTATATCCCCTTTTTATATATGATCTTTAATGCGGTCTCCGTACTTATTGCAATTCCTGTAGGGAAAATATCCGACAAGATTGGCCGTGAGATACTGATAATTCTCGGCTTTTTTATTTATGCGGTCGTTTACTTTTTATTTGGCAGATACAACAGCATTAATGTTTTTATTTTCCTTTTCATCCTTTACGGATTCTACAGTGCATTGTCCGATACAGGCCAGAAAGCAATGGTCTCGGATATTGTAAGCAAAGATCTTAAAGGGACAGGATTCGGGATCTACCATGCCGTACTTGGTGTTACATTATTGCCTGCAAGTCTAATTGCAGGTTTATTATACGACAATGTAAATTCCAACGCCCCATTCTATTTCGGTTCATCTATGGCTTTTCTGGCAACTATTCTGATGATAATCTTTGCTATCTTTTTCAGGACCAAAAAGGAGATAAAGGCAGAGCAACCGGTTTGACAAATAACCAGGGCAAACGCATCTATACTTGGAACGGGATAACTTCTTACATTTTTCATTAGTCGGCAGTCGCCAGTCAACAGTCAGCAAAATTGCCAATTGCCGACTGAAGATTGCCGACTTTAAAATGTACTGTTTTATCCCGTTTGCAGTATAATTCTAAGGTTCTATATAAATTGTGTGTAAATGTAAAAAAATGATCAATGTCAAACAAACAACGAACAATGTACAAGTTACTGTTCGGGATTACTATTGCTCATTGAAAATTGTGCATTTGGCATTGTTCATTTGACAACGGTAGGGACAGGATATTGGTCGTGGTCTTTGAAATTATAAAATTAATTTGTATTTTTGTTCATAGTACTAAAACTGTATAATATGAAAATGAAATTGGTTTTATTCGTTATGCTGTTTGCTGCCGCATCAGTTTCTTACGGACAACAAAAGTCGGCATTTGACAACTGGAACTGGCTGATAGGCAACTGGGCAGGCGAAGGAAGCGGGCAGCCGGGACAAGGTGGCGGAAAATTTGGATTTTCAATTAACCTTGACTCAAATATAATTGTAAGGAAAAGCCATTCGGAATACCCTGCAACAGAAAATAAACCCGCTGTAAAACATGACGATCTGATGGTAGTTTATAAGGATACTGCAGGAACTCTGTCCAAGGCTATCTACTTTGACAACGAAGGCCATGTGATAAACTATACAATCACTTATGCAGCCAAATCAATAGTACTGACAAGCGAAAATATTCCCGGAGATCCTGCTTTTCGCCTGACATATTCTTTACTGGACAACGAAATTGTTGAAACAAAATTTGAAATGTCGCCGGATGGAGAGAAGTATGTAATGTATATTCAGGGGAAAAGTAAAAAGGTTAAGTGATAGCAAAGAAAAAGATAATTGTAGTTGGTGGAGGTTTTGCAGGAATTAATCTTGTTAGAAAACTTGATGAAAAACTATTTGATATTGTCCTTATCGATAAGAGTAATCACCATCAGTTCCAGCCTTTGCTTTACCAGGTGGCGACATCACAGATAGAGCCTTCGAGCATTTCGTTTCCCCTTCGTCATATCTTCAGCAATAAAAAAAATGTACAGATACGCCTGGCTGAAATTTTCAGTGTTGACATTACTAATAAAAAGATCAGCACAAGCATAGGAGATCTCGACTATGATTATCTGGTCCTTGCAATGGGTTGCAAAACGAACTTCTTTGGCAATAACGATATCAGCAAGCATGCCTTTACTTTAAAAACGACCTACGATGCCATCGAAATACGTAATCATATATTATTGACTTTCGAGAAGATCATTACTGCATCCGAAAATGAAAAAGAAGGTCTGCTGAACATGGTAATAGTCGGGGCCGGACCTACCGGAGTGGAACTGGCAGGAGCATTTTCCGAAATCAAAAAGAACATTCTTCCCAAAGACTATCATGGCATCGACTTCTCAAAACTCAGGATAATACTGGTTGAAGGAAGTAAAAACACCTTAAATAGTATGAGTTGCAAAGCAAAAACAGCATCTCAGAATTATCTTATGAAAATGGGTGTGGAGATAATGACCGAAACATTTGTTAATAATTATGATGGCGAAACCCTGCTGTTTAATAATGGAAATACGATAAAAACAAAAACACTGATATGGGCTGCAGGTCTTACTGCAAACATCGTTAAAGGCATACCCGAAAATTGGTTTGCTGTATATAACAGAATTAAAGTTGACAGGATAAACAAAGTCCCTGGTAGCGACAATATTTTTGTGTTAGGCGACATGGCGCTGATGGAAACTCCAAAGTATCCCCATGGTCATCCGCAGCTGGCAAATGTTGCTATAAATCAGGCAAAGAACCTTGCAAAAAATTTGAAGAGAATTATTAAGGGCGAAGAACTTGTTGAATATGAATATAAAAACCTTGGCACTATGGCAACTATCGGCAGGAATAAAGCTGTGGTCGATCTGCCTTTCTTTAAATTCAAAGGCTTTTTTGCCTGGATGATATGGATGTTCCTGCACCTTATGCTTATACTGAGCGTCAAAAATAAACTTATCATTTTTATTGACTGGGCATGGGCTTACATCACTAAGAATACTGCA
>CAZEWB010000539.1:0-3425 GCA_964515655.1 uncultured Bacteroidales bacterium | reverse complement strand
TGATTTTAAGACACAGTAAGTAATGATTCACTTTACATTTATTATTTGTATGGATGAAACCGGAAAAAGGCTCCATATTCCATAACCGATACCTGCTGCTCGAAAAGCTCGGTGTAGGCGGTTTCAGCGAGGTGTGGAAAGCACTAGACAGGAAAGCAGGCGACATGGTTGTAGCTGTCAAAATATTCGCTCCCGGGAGCGGGCTCGACAGCAACGGGCTGGAAGTATTCTCAAAAGAATACTCCATTGTTTTTAATCTTAAGCATCCGAACCTGCTTAAGCCAACATATTTTGACGATTGTGAGGGACAGCCCTACCTCGTGCTCCCTTTCATGAAAAACGGCTCCTGCTTGAAGTGCATCGGAGAGTTTTCTGAAAAGGATGCAGCGCTTCTCCTGAAACAAATCGGCGGCGCATTGAATGAAATGCACAGTCAGGAACATCCGCTTATTCATCTTGATATCAGCCCTGATAATATTCTTCCTGATGATGAAGGGAATTACCTTCTGTCCGATTTCGGAATTAGCACAAAAATACGCCGTACCCTTACAAAAAGTATAGGAAAGGAACGTTTCTCATCGGGTAAGCAGGCATACATGGCACCCGAAAGATTCAGCAAAAAACTTACTGAGCGCGAGCCAAAAACATCAAATGATATTTATTCTTTTGGAGTAACATTGTTTGAACTGCTTACAGGAGTTCTACCTTTCGGCGAGTTGGGCGGAATAAACCAGAGTACAGGCCTTGAAATACCCGAACTGCCAGAAACGATATCACAGGGACTGCAAAAATTAATATACAGTTGCATTGCTCCTGATCCTGAAAAAAGGCCGTCCGCATCAATGCTGTCAGATGCTGCAGGAGAGTTTCTTAAAACCGGAATATGGCCCGTAATAGAAAAAAAAGTTCAGAAATCCCAGGAAGAAACCGATACTGAACCATTGAAAAAGCCCTCACGGCCTACCCAAGAAAGTATTTATACACCTGCTGCAACTCCGGGTGAAACCGAAGTAATTGAAAGGCCAAAGAAAAAAAATAAAAAAGCACTTCTTTTAACCCTCTCTATAATTTCTCTTATAGGTATCGCAGCAATTATCGTTTGGTATATGAACAAAGGCCTAAGCGCTGAAGAAAAAGCTACTGAACAGAAAAGGCTTGATTCATTGAAAATAATGGAAGCATGGCGCATTTTTGATTCTATTGCTGCTCAGGATGGTACTACTGTGGATAGCATTGGCAGTGAATCTGGAAATACAGAATTAATGAACAATAAAATAATAGATAACAAATTTAACATTCCTACTACAATTCCTGTGAATGAGAATAAATCAACAACAGGTGATTATTCTTCCACAGTAACCGATTATGATGGAAATGTTTACCACACAGTAAAAATTGGCACACAGGTCTGGATGGTAGAAAACTTAAATGTAACCCATTACCGCAATGGCGACCCTATTCCTAATGTTACAGACAATACCGAATGGAATAATCTCAATTCCGGGGCATACTGCAATTACGATAATGAAACATTTTATATTCCATTTTTTTGTAAAGAGTATGGTCGTTTATACAATTGGTATGCTGTAAATGACAACCGTAAACTAGCGCCAGATGGCTGGCATGTCCCCACATATGATGATTGGACTATTCTATTAAATTATCTTGGCGGGGAAAGTGTTGCCGGAGGCAAAATGAAAGAATCAGGAACAACTCATTGGAAAAGCCCGAATACAATGGCAACAAATAGCAGCGGATTTTCAGGTCTTCCCGGGGGCTACCGTGATGGAACATCATTCTACGACATTCGCTTTGATGGTTACTGGTGGACTTCAGACGAAGATTCCCAAAATACCAATAACGCTTGGTTTAGGTCCTTAAATAATTACAAAGGCGATGTTACCACTGCAAGCTGGCCCAAGAATGGAGGATATTCTGTTCGTTGCATCAAAGATTGAAACTTATATCATATTACTGTTTATTTAAATAAACTCTTTGCAATGTATCTAAATGAGTTTCTCAAACAAAACCTTACATTTGAACTGTAAAAGATTACTACATATTATATATGAAACCAGAAATAAACACATTATTCGATAACCGCTATCTTCTGATTCAGAAAATAGGATCCGGAGGATTTGCCGAAGTCTGGAAAGCAGAAGACATTGAGGTAAAAATCATTGCCGCCTTAAAAATATTCATCCAACTCGATAAAGAGGGAGTAGAGTATGCTAAAATAGATTTTAAAAACTCCGCTGATGTCAGCCACAGTCATGTTATTAAAATCCGTCATTATGCAATCTGCGACAATCAGCCGTATCTTGTCATGAATCTCTGTGAAGGAACAGCATTGCAGCGCGCCGGGAAATATGAGGAAAAGGAACTCGTAAAATAATCTACCATATTTCTTCCGGCCTTGAGTATTTGCATAATCTGAATATCATCCACCGCGATATAAAACCCGATAATATTTTGATTGATTCCCAAGGTAGTTATTTGCTTTCAGACCTGGGAATCAGTCATAGTTTGCAAAAATCAATGACCAAAAGCATGGCAGCAAACAGAGAGACTGTTGCAATGCCTGATAAAGAGCAAACGGGTTCTCAGCCGTCTGCCTACAAGCCCCCTGAATTATTTGACGAAAATTTTGAAGCGAGAAAACCTTGTATTGCCAATGATATCTTTTCGCTTGGTGTAACTCTTTATGAATTGGCTTCCGGCACTCTTCCTTTTGGAGAATTAGGCGGAATCTTGTTATTACAAGGCGTTAAAACCCCCAATATTCCAAAGCAATTTTCTAAAGGATTGAATAACCTTATAAAAAACTGCCTTCTCAAAGACCCCAAAAAACGAATCACTGCAAAAGAATTAAAGGAGCGAACAGAATCTTTTTTGAAAAGTGGTAAATGGAAGCGCACATTAGTAAAGAAATCTGTACTTTATCTTTTGGGCATTGCCTCTGTTTTATGCATGTCCTCTCTTATTCTCTGGTACACCTATTGGTAAAAACTTGCTGATTCAGAGACTCGGATTGAAAAGATGCAAAAGGAAATCTGCTATGATGAAAATATGCTGGACGCATTCAATTCTTATATAACAGGTGATTGTAAAAAAGCAAGAGAAATACTCAAAAAAGGAGAGGAATGTGGTTATGAGTTTTATAATAGTTCTCATAATGAGCAATATAATAGAAATTTGGGATTGTTAATAATTAAATGTCTCATACATAAAACTGATACGATCTTCTCAGATGATTTTTCAAGTAACATAAATAATTGGGAAAGTTATGATGATGATGATGATTACTGTAAAAATTTACAAAGTGGAAAATATTTAATTGAGGTAAAAAATAATAGTTATTGTTATGATGAGAGGAAGCATATTAAGTTTGATCTTTCTGAAGATATTTTAATTGAATGTTCAAC
>CAZEWB010000538.1:0-3428 GCA_964515655.1 uncultured Bacteroidales bacterium | reverse complement strand
ACAAAGATAAGGAATATTTCGATTTGAGAGTATTTAAGGAGTATTGGAATACGTATAATAAACCTGCAAATATTGACTTGAAAACTAAATCCTAATTGCAATGAGAGAGAAACAGTCTTTGCCGAAGGAAAAGATTTTTTGAGGAATTATTTGATACTTTTCCGACGAAACCCGGGGATTACGGCTACGCTGTGCTTCGCCGCGATCCATTATGGGAGAACTTGACACTCCGAGAAACCATTTGCTTTTATACTTTATTACTACTTTGTCATTCTGAACGAAGTGAAGAATCAATCAGAGGGGGGATTGCTCACTCGCTTCGCTCGCTTGTCATCCCTTTGGGGAGGTCCCAGTACCCCGAAAAACAATATTTGCTTTGCAAATATTTATTTTATTGGCGCCTTTCTCTTTTGGAAATAAAATTCCAACGAGACGGCGCCAATAAAAAAATCCCGCTTTCGCGGGATTTGGTTTTTCGGGGTGCGGAGAGGGGGGGATTCGAACCCCCGGTACCAGTTACCCAGTACGGCAGTTTAGCAAACTGCTGGTTTCAGCCACTCACCCACCTCTCCGTTCATCGAGCGCAGCGAGACTCTCGCTCTCATTCTCACTCTCCTTTCGCTAAGAACATGCAAAAATAAGACAATTTAAGAACCTGTGCAAATTATTTGAATGTGTAATTGTTTATCGCCGGGATTTGCAGGGCGGGAAATGAGCCGCTCACGTCAGAGTAAATCTTACTCTTCGATAGTTACGGTCAGCCCCTTTTGTTGTAACTCCTCCCTCATCTCTTCGAGGAGAAGTTCGGCGCCCTTTTTGATGTCGCAATTTCCTTTAAGGTGAGTAATAAGAGCGCATTGTTCTGCCTGTTGCTGATCGTGTTCGCAAACATCAATAAGGCAGGCAATAACATGGGCAAATGTGTTTACCTCGTCGTTGTGTAAAACGAGGAACTTAGGTGGCACTTCCTTTTCTTTGCCTTTGCCGGTGGGCCTTTTGCTGGTTTTTCCTGCCGGGGTCATATTGTTGTTTTTTGCAAATATATCACTTTTCGTATTTCGGAGAAATTAATTTATCCTAAATCAAGACACAAATCCCAAATTCCAAGACCCAAATTCCAAGGGAACAGTCCCTTGGGGCTTGGATCTTGGGTCTTGAGACTTGGATCTTTCTCCTACGCTTCCCTTATCCATTTCCTCAAAGATTCTACTTTTATTTTGAATGCAGGAAGTTTTGATTTATCAAGATAAACATACCTTATCCTGTTCTTTTTTACGTCAACGGAATAATTGATGCCAAGATCCTGGAAGCCCTTGCTGATATCTTCGAGGTTCTTAAAAAGGTCGGGGTCGGTCTGCAGCCCTGTATTCTTTAGCATCTCCTTTAAGTTCATCAGAAATGCTTTTTGTTGGAGTAAAGTCTGGTTGAATTCATTTACCATGTAACTGATAGTTTTCCGGTTCGGATTCTTACATGCGTTAAGAGAAAGATACAGTCCCTCGGTGAGCATTCCGACAAGGACATAGCTGCTCACAATGTCGTTATGATTATCAATGTAATGCTTACTTATCTTTTCCTGAAGTTCATTTATAAGGACCCGCACGGAATCCCTGTTGTTAAGGTTTTCCTTGAGCCTGAGAACTATTTTTGAGATCACAGGAGACTGCATATTAAGGAATCCGATAAGTTCATCAGCCTTGCCAAGGAAAATGTTCATATCCGACGGCTGTTCATTCATGTATGCATAACCGAAATCGCAAATGTAAAGGCCAAGGAGAAGACTATTGTTTACTGTCTTTCCCGCTCCAGATAGTTTAAGTTTGCGCTGGTCGTCGATGATCTCGTTGGAATAGCCGCAACCCATCTCTTTCATGGCAGATCCGATGAACAGGGGGGAAGGTATTGTATATATTGCCAGTTCCTTCACAGAATCAACACCGGTACTGTCGGAGCCAGCAACATCGGTCTGATCTCCACTTCCCGAACAGGCTAAGAGAAATGCTACAGGAACAAATAAGAGCAAGTTCTTCATGGGTTTAATTATTTACATGTAATGTATAAGCAGACATTTTATAATAACTTGCCCGTGTCTTTAGCCGCAGATTTCGCAGATTTTCACAGATTCTTTTCTGTGTAATCTGTGGCAAAAGACAGCACGCTACATCCAATGGTATTTTTGAAAGCGTAATATTAATATTTTTCACGTTTTTTTGTGTTGCCATAGATAATTTTAACATCAGTCTTGTAGCAGGAATTTATCTTCGTATGATTTATCACCGACATTACCCCGAACGATATATACACCTGGCTTAAGGCCATTATCGGAATCAAAAGAAAAAGCTGATGACCCCGGTTCTATCATTCCCGCATCTGCAAAAACTATGTTGCCCAAAGCATCGTAAACATAGAATGTAACATTCGACCCGGTTTCTCCGGAGCAATTCTCCATCACAAAGCTGCAACGCCCGATGCAGGGATTAGGGACTGTTTTCAGTTTACATCCCGTATCTGCTCCTTCATAATTTACAGAGATAAGGCTTGAGTATGCAATCGTTCCGTCAAAATCAACCTGCTTTAAACGGTAGTACGAGGTGCCGGTTGCCGGACTGTAATCGGTTGCAAGATAAGAACGGGTGGTATTTGAATTGCCGGCTCCCTGAACGATAGTAACTGTTGTAAAATCCAATCCGTTTGTGCTTTTTTCCAGCTCAAACTGACGGTTATTTATTTCACTCTGTGTTGTCCACACCAGCACAACCTGCTTCTCGGCTACCTGTCCATAAAAGTCAGTGAGACTTACGGGAAGTGATACCGACCTGAATAACTCGGTAGTGCCTGCAAAAAAGGGCGTTCCGACAAATACTGTATTATCTTCAGAAGTGAATTTTAAAGTAATTTTCTCGCTTTCATCATTAGTCTTTACAATAAACCTGAACTGTATTGAACTCCCTGCAGCTATATTGTCAGCCCTATATCCATACTCTACCCCTCCTGCTTCCAGTTCTGTGCCGGGGATATCGGCAATTTCAATCCAGTCTCCGCCAATACTGTATTCCAGCACGATATTATCGTCAATTTCAAGATTTCCGGTCCGGAGTGCGGAAAAATTTATGGGGATATCTATTCCCGGATACTTCCAGTTCTCCAGGTAAATTAATAACAGATGTTGTAAGTGTACACGTCTTATTCCTGACGATCCACTGGTCGCCCGAAATTTCTTCAGGGCAGGTCGTTGTAAAAGTCGATTCATCTTCCAGATCCATTATGTATAAAGTTCCGTCATTTAACGAAGGATCCGATTCGGAGGATATCATCAGTACCAACATCGCTATCAGCAGCGGGATACCAGAAATCTGATTTGTTATACGTTTCATTGCCCGGTATTTTTTAATCTTGTTGCACACAAACAACCAAACACACCCAACACA
>CAZEWB010000537.1:1360-3430 GCA_964515655.1 uncultured Bacteroidales bacterium | reverse complement strand
CTTGTTATAACATGGCTTTTATGAAATGAACGCTGTCGTAGAAATATGGCAGTGATTTTTCTGACCGTTTCCATGTGTTGAATTATTACAGAAAAAACTTAACTTTGTAAATAAACAATGGTTCAATATTCTGATTATATATACATTGATTCAAACAAGAGATTTGGCAAACCCTGTATAAAAGGCACGCGAATCACTGTTTGTGATATTCTAAAATGGCTTTCTTCAGGCATGTCAACTGAAGAAATAGTAAAAGATTATCCTGAATTGTCTAAGAATCATATCTTGGCGGCTTTGTCATTTGCTTCTGAAAGAGAACAGCGTATAAAAAAAAGTAATGGGTAGTATTCGTAATTATTATTCCAAATAATTTATGCCATCCAAATTCTACGTCGTATGGAAAGGTCACAGGCCGGGAGTTTACAACAGCTGGGAGGAATGCCTGAGCCAGACGCATGGATTTGCAGGCGCACAATATAAGTCATTTAAAACACTTGCCGAAGCAAAGGCCGCATTCGAAGAACAGGCTCAGGAACGTCAGGCCGGCAACAAGCCCCTACCCGATAGCATTAGCGTCGACGGCGCATGCAGCAGCACGAACGGAATGATGGAATACAGGGGCGTGATCACAGGAACAAAACAGGAAATTTTTCACCAGGGACCATTCCCATCCGGCACTAACAATATAGCCGAGTTCCTCGCCTTAGTCCATGCACTTGCATTATGCAAACAAAAAAACGTGACAGCCCCGATATACAGCGACAGCGCAACCGCCCTTGCATGGATACGTAAGAAAAAGGCCAATACAAAATGCGAAAGCAGCGAAGTGAATGCAGAGATCTTCGACATGATAGCCCGTGCAGAAAAATGGCTTGCAGAAAACACATGGAAGAACAAAGTGATGAAGTGGGAAACTTCGAGGTGGGGGGAGATTCCGGCGGACTTCGGTAGGAAGTAACCAGTTATCGGTGATCAGTGATCGGTGATCAGTGATCGGTGATCGGTGGGGTTGGGGGTTACTGGAGCAGTCCTATGGTTTTCTTGGCGGTGCCATTTTCTACAGCCAGATAATAACACCTCTGATCTTATTAGCTGGGAATAGCATTCATTTCGGGAGAAAGTAGTCCTTTAATTTTGCCACAGATTACACAGATTTACACAGAAAAATTCTGCGTAACTCTGCGTATTCTGCGGGAAACGTGTGGTTACAAACAGAAAAGGGAGACACGAATAAATTAGGTAAGTTACTGTAGCAGTCCTATAGTTTTCTTTAAGCTGCCATTTTCCACGGTCAGGTAATAGTATCCGGGGCTTTTCTGAATGAAAAAGTCATTCACGTGTATTTCGTTGCGGCCGGTTACAATCGTTGTTTTGTAATAACCGACACGTCGGCCTGTAATATCGGTTACAAATATCTTTACGGTGCCCGGGTTTCCTGAATTAATAACAAGATGCTGGTTGCCGTCGGAGGGGTTGGGGACGAGAAGAATAGAAAAACTTCCTGCAAGTAATGGCTCACTATACACCACGCAAGGGGGAAGGGAATCAAGTCCTCCTACAGTGTTTACGTAAAAATAATTTCCGCAACCGTCTGTGACCCTTACCGGGAATTGAGTTGGTGTTGGGATTTCATTCCCTGTGTAAAAAGTTGCCCAGTGTGCCGGCATATTACAGGTGGAAACCGGGGCAGCACCATTAAGACATTGCATCATTAATGAATTCCATGTATATCCACACGAAACACATTCAGCCTGATTTGTTATTGGATAACTTGTAGCCGATGTATAGTATTGCCAAATATAAGTTGAACAATCTCCTCCATCAGCAGTAAGAGTATCATTAATTATGCATACATCCAGCGGGAAGCACCCTTTTACATTAACTACCATTGATTCGGAGCCACAAGCAAGAGTATAGGTGATTGTATGGAAACCAATTCCGGCAACTGCAGGATCAAATAGTCCTGTGCTGTTAATACCGGTTCCGGTTCCGCTCCAGACACCACCTGCAACATAAGCCTGAAATTGAACCGGAGCGTCAGACAAACATAGGGAATCAATATGATTAAAA
>CAZEWB010000537.1:0-1350 GCA_964515655.1 uncultured Bacteroidales bacterium | reverse complement strand
TGTGTTGGGTGTGTTTGGTTTTTTTTTGCATTACAGCATGGTGACTGGTCGGGGCCACATGCAGAAAAAGCAATCTGCTGAATATGTCCTACACGATTTACAAATGAATTATTTTTTTCAGCTCCGCACACAACAACATTTCCGCCCGGTACCAGTGCAACATCGTAAACAGCAAAGGGGAGCATGACAGAATCAACCAGGTTTAAATTCATATCGTATTTAACAATACGATCACCTGAACCGGCATACAAATTTCCGCATGCATCAATTGCAAGGCCATTGTTGTGAACAACAATTTTTCCCAGGAATGTCTGATTTGAACCACCGGGAACAACAACCGAATCGAGCAAAGCAGAATTTGTCACCGACCATTTGTAAATAATATTGCCATAGTGCGTATAAAAATTATCATTATTGGCAGCAATAGCCTTTATTCCGGCTCCATTCTGTGTTGCCGGCATATAATTTTCACATTTGTACGCCAGTTCATGTCCGTTGCTGTTTTCAAGAGCAGGAACAAAAGCAGGAGTTTGCCCGGGAGCCTGATCTATGATACCTACTTTTTTGTGTGTCAGATATGCATACTTTCCATTCCTTGTTGATGCAATGGAACGAACTTCAATAGGGTTGGCAAAACCGCTGAGGTGTACCATATCAAGTGTATCACCCCCTAATAAATCCCCATTGTTCATGTTAATATCGAAAAGTGCTCCATATGAATTAAATGTCATCATAAATATTTTAGTTCCTCCAACTATCATTTTCGTTAAATCGCAATTGAATGCTATCGTCCACCATTCATCATCTCCCGTTGTAAGACTGCCGCCGATTGAATGCCACATCATTGAACCGTTTGTTGTATTTATTCTCTCCATTGCAGGGGATGTTCCTGATGTCACAAAACAATCGCCATTGGGTATTGTTGCAAGCGTTCCCAGCCAAACCGATGCAGTATCCCATGGCGTTGTATATGTCCACTGCCATGCTCCGTTTGCATCATATTTCTGAACCTTCATGGGAGATTCGCCTCCGGATATATAAACATTTCCCTGTGCATCGGTCTCACATTCCCATACGCAATTAGAGTTAGGTAATGTAGGTAAAACGACCCAGGGGTCTATTACTACTTCTTTGCTTATGTCATATCCGGTAAGATCAAACGTAACTGTTTTGCCATTTTTCCGGAAGGAAGAATTAATGCCTGCCTTGTTTTCGTTATAAAAGGAAACAGGTGCATGTTCCTTTATTTCACCGAATCCTGTTTTGATAATTACGTTACCATCAGAATTAATTGTGGGATTCCCCTTAGTGTATTTCATCCTGAATTTCGAAACATCAGCGCCGGGATGT
>CAZEWB010000536.1:0-3431 GCA_964515655.1 uncultured Bacteroidales bacterium | reverse complement strand
ACCATATCCCACTTTTCCCCTGCAGCAAGTTTTTTTGTTAACGCTTTTATATTCCCTATACGGACTGTGGAATAACCATGATGCCTGATGGCATTTTCGATACCTGCTATTGTTTCTTCTTTATCGAACTCTGCTGTTTCTTCATGAGAATACCCTTCGGCCAGGTAATCGTCCCTGAGATCGTACGTTAAGCCTATGGTTATTTTGCCATGCTTCATTCTGCACAATAATCGGGATAGCGATATGTCTTTCCGTTATAACTTTCGAGCAGAAGATCATTTTCCACATAGCCCTTGTTATAATCTGGAAGTACGGGTATTTTACCGCCACCGCCGGGTGCATCTATCACATAAGTCGGAATTGCATATCCTGAAGTGTATCCGCGAAGACCTTTAATTACTTCAAGTCCTTTTGATACTGAAGTTCGGAAATGAGCTGAACCAAGAATAGGGTCGCACTGATAAAGGTAATAAGGTCTGACGCGATTTTTCAGAAGCCCGTGAACAAGAGACTTCATAGTAGCTACGTTGTCATTGATTCCTTTCAGCAAAACAGTCTGGCTGCCCAAAGGTATTCCGGCATTTGCCAGACGCTCGCAGGCTTTTTTAACTTCACCCGTTAATTCATTGGGGTGTGTAAAATGTATACTGAGATAGAGAGGGTGATAACGTGAAAGCATTTTTACGAGTGAAGGGGTAATTCTTTGCGGCAATACAGCCGGCACTTTTGTACCGATGCGGATGATCTCGACATGAGGAATATTCCGCAGACGGTTTAGAATATGTTCTAACTTTTCTTCACCAAGTGTAAGAGGATCTCCTCCCGATAACAATACATCCCTGATCTCGGTATGAGATTCGATATATCTGAAAGCATCATCAAAATCCCTCAGGCCGAAATGACTTTTTTCACTTTTTGCAACCATGTGCGAGCGGGTGCAATATCGGCAATATGTGCTGCAGAATCCTGTTATTAAAAACAAGACCCTGTCGGGATAACGATGAACAATATTTTTTACAGTACAATCTTCTTCCTCATGAAGAGGGTCGGATGACTCACCTTTATTCAAATGCAACTCGCCAATTGACGGAACAACACACTTGAAAAGCGGATCTTCAGGATTTGAAAAATCTATCAGGCTTGCGTAATAAGGAGTAATGCGCAAAGGCAACAAATCCTTATTTTCATTGATACCTGACTGATTGATTTTAATTCCGAAAAACTTTTCGATCTGACTGAATTTTCTGAAACTGTTCCTGATCTGCCAATGCCAGTCGTTCCACTCCTCATCTGTAATTCCCGGTATATATTCCTGTCGGAATCTCCAGGTTTTGTCATTTCTGACTTTTGCGCGTCTTAACGCAACCTTACTGGGAGGCTCTTCTTCAAGAAATACCTCTCTCTCGAACGTAAGCGAGTCTGTCTGGTCGTTGGTCTCTAACATAAAATACTTAATTAGAATTAAGTTTATTACAAAACAATTTTAGGTTAAAAGTATTTTATCATTAACCGAATTATACAATTGCGATGTAATATTTTTCAACTATTGCCTTGCTAATGTCGATTTCATAACACTCATTATACATGATTGTTATGAAGTTGCCATTCGTCGTTATTAACAATTTGGTATTCAATGGTTAATCAACAATTAGTCAATCAAGGTTAAATTGAAAGAAAATTCTGAAAAACCGAAAAAAAATCCGGAAGCAAAAATGATTTTTTTAAAATAAATCTGAAGACAAAAATAAAATCAATAATTATTGTATTCGATATTCTTTGAGTTGACAACTTTGAATGCAGTAAGTTTATCGAACCTTGAGCCAAAGCCCTTGTGGTAAACGAGAACCACATATTCATTTTCTGTTTCGTAGTGATTGCCTTCGATAAAAGAAATGTCCGGAGTGCGGATGCTGTCGTCGACAAAAACATACTGATAATTATAATATCCCTGTTTTAAAATAACTGAAGCAATATACGCTCCTTCTTTCTCATTATATTTCATTTTAAATTTATCATCCAGATGCCAGTCGGAAAACCAGCCTGCAACATATAATTTTCCATTAGCAACAGGTCCCTGCGTTTTCAGACGGAAAGTTGTAACTGTGTAATCAGATTCAGTATTGCTTTTTTCGGCGTCCGAATTTTTAATAAGGAATCTGCCGTTTATATCCTGCCAGTTAAGATAAACTTTAAAACGTCTTGTCTCATCAGGAACAACCAGAACATAGTGGAATGGCTTTTCGTATGTGATCGCCGCAACTCTGTCGGACTGATAGCGCAGACTTTTCAGATCAAGGTAATGGAATTCGCTTCCCCCGCCAAATGTATTTTCTTCGAAATAATCATAGATAAGTTCATTGTCTTTTACAAAAAGCGGTTTCAGTCCGGTAATCGCAGTCTGCCAGAATCCGTTCTGAACAATTACAGGAATTATTTCCTGGTAAGGGTCATTAACCCGCTGAAGTTTTTATAGTAAAGTCTATCTCCTGGTGACTTTTCATTTTCTCGATGACAGAAGTTTTTCTGACAGTGGCATCGACTTCGCATAAAGGTTCGTAAACCATAAAACGACGGGTAAGCACAAGTTCAAATTCCGAAGTATATATAATAATAATGTAATTACCCGAAACCTTTGGTTTGATGTTTTCGTTCGGAATAATAAGCGAGTAATGAATATAAGGAACAAGAGTGTTGAACGAAAATTCGAAAGAGGTTAAAGGATTTTCCACAAATCCGTCAATATAATCCAGAGGAGAAAGTGAAGAAGGGGTCCAGTCGTAATTACATTGGACAATCGTGTAATAATACTGTTCTGTCTCATTGGAAAATTCATCAAACCCAAGGTAAAGTGTTTCGTCGGAATTAAGTTCAATTACAGGATAAGTAAGTTCGCCTCCGTTTCTGTATAGCAAAGGTGTGTATATGCTGTCGCGGTATACGGCATTATCATATTTCAGATCCGGGTTACCTGTAATGTTTTCGGATTGTGAAAAAAGACAGCCATCGTGAAACAGCAGGGAAAACAAAAACAGAATTACAAAAGTCAACTTCATTGAATGTGTATAACGATGGTAAAAGTACAAAAAGTATTTATAGGAACTCATCAGGTATGAAATCAAATGTACAACTTTTTCCTCCTGCAAAAGATTCAGATTGTATTCGCTCCGGAATTCCTGGTACAACTTGTTAACACACATAATATCTGAAAATATTTAACGTTATTTATGGAAAGTACGAAAAGTTGCATCTATATATAAAGAATTTGAATGAAGAAAACTTTACCAGCGACTAATTTTAAATCTTTATATTATGAAAGCCAGGAACAAATTAAGCTGGAACGATGTAGTGTTCGAGTTTAAAAACAAAGACTACGGGGCATATTTCCTGAGAAAAGTCTACAACAAAGACATCACCATAGCAGTTAGCATCAG
>CAZEWB010000535.1:1588-3434 GCA_964515655.1 uncultured Bacteroidales bacterium | reverse complement strand
TGTGTTGGGTGTGTTTGGTTGTTTGTTTGCCAGACATTATTCTGGGCATTTACAGCAGTAAGCGTAACTGCAATAATGAACATGCAAAAAATCAATTTCATAGAACAAAGTTTAAATTGTTTAAAAGACGAAGATAAAGACATTTGGTTGTTTTTCAAAAAATAAATGGTTTGGAGTTAAATGTTAACGACAATTTTATGTGAATATTGTTTGTTATTTTCTCTGTTTTTAAAGATCCGTTTCTGTAAAAGTTCCCGGTTTCATGCTTATGAAATTGTTTCAAAAGTAAGTCACATGAACCTGTAAAAAGGTTGCCTGAGAATATTAAAATAATGAAGGTTTTTAAAAAATAGTTGATCTTAAATGAGATATACGGAGATATAGGCAATTAATAAAATCTAAATTCTAAAACCCAATTTCCAAACAAACTTAAAATAACAAGCACAAAATCCAAAGAGGTTTGGGTTATTAGGTCCTTCCTTCGTCAGGATCAATTCCACCGCGATTCAGACTTCGCTACGCTTGTCTTCATCGGGTGTCATTGAGTTGCTTACGCCAAAGGTGACGGAAGACCGGAGACGGAAGACAGGAGTTGGCAGTAGGCAGTCTGCACTTGGCAGTCTGCAGTCATCAATTGGCAGTCGGCAGTCGGCAAAGTGCGAGGCCTCATTGCAGATTGCAGACTGTGGATTGCAGACTGTTCCCTAGTCGGCAATGCCCACCGCCCATGCCCAACTCCACTTCCGACACTTCCGGCTTCACATTTCGTGCTTCGAATTTTGAAATTATGAATTTGTTTGTGATTTGGAAATTGAGATTTGAAATTTAATAATTGGTCTATGAATTAAAAGTCAGCGATAGTTTTATGTAAATATTATTAGATATTTTCTCTGATGAATAAAAACCATACCTGTAAAACACCCCGATTCCATATCCGCTGAAACTGACATTCAGAAGGTTAGTTATAATAATACCAGATTCTATATATACCTTGTCAAACGATCTTGAATTACAACCGGTGTAATTATTCAGTTTCGATGAGAAGCCCATATTGTGCGACAATTCTATTCCGGGCTTGAATTTTCCGGTTTTGAAAATGAGATGTCCGAAATTATGCCTGAGAAAGACGGAGAGGTATTGATTGCTGAAGAATTCATAAGGAAGCATTGTCTGAAAAGTATTTTCGGCGTCAAGAGAGAAGGGCATGAAACTGCCGTTTCCGTTAAAAGTAAGGAATAGCGGGGGATTGCCGCTGATGTAGCCCCCTCTTATTGTTGCCTTTGTTATGCCTGCAAAGTGAAAATTGATTTTTGAAGTAATTTTTGTTTCGAGTTTAAAAAAGTCAGCGCTGTTTTCGGGCTGAACATAATTGTATGACAGGTTAACATCAGGATAATCGGAACCCATGCTTATGCGGCCGAAAAGTGTTTCGGTGAATTTTTCATTGTAAAGGAAGCGGACCCTGATCCCTGCCTGGCGATACAAATAACTTAGTGACGGCAGTGAAAGGTCGGAATGGAAATTGAACAAAGTATCGGGATATATGTGATTTTCTGAAGCGGATAAATTGACTGTAAAACTTTTAAGCATTCTGAAGCTAAGAGAAACGTTATCTGAAATCTCATAATCAAAAGGATCAAGAAGGAGAAGGCGAAACATTTCGCTGTTGGCCAGGTTCTTTTTTGGTGAAAAGTCCGATTTTCCCGGCTCGTGGACATCGTTACTATGACTGAATTCAATATATGATTCGCCCGGAGTCGGTTGCTTTAACCGAAAGCTGTACCCGTATTTGTATTCATAGTCTTTAAATCCATACGCTAAATATCCTCCTGCTGATGCCCATCTC
>CAZEWB010000535.1:0-1578 GCA_964515655.1 uncultured Bacteroidales bacterium | reverse complement strand
TGTGTTGGGTGTGTTTGGTGTGTTGGGGCCAGAAAACGATAAATGTCAAAATCAACAAAATAGAAAGGTATGTATCCGGTAAGAGCATAAGTAAGTATTCTTATTTTATTATCCAGATTCGCTACTTTCCCAATGCTGTCGATGAAGCGGTATGTGTTAAGGTCTTTTTCCGTAAGCGAGTCAGGACGGTATGGGTCAAAGTAAGCCGGGTTATTCAGTACGACCTTTTTATCCATGTTCACTTCGACCTGGTTGAATTTTATAACGGAAAAGTCGGGGTTAAGATTGATAGAATCAAGATAACTTTTACCTGTTCCGGCGAAAACGAATTTCACTTTGCTTTTAATGGCAACGGTATCCGAAATGGGAATGGTGTCAATAAGAATACCTGATAAATTGGTAAGGGTCATGTTTGTGTTAAGTTCGGACGGGAACCATGCTTTCCCTTCAACAAAACTGTATTTCTGCTGGATCTGCATTTCCATCATTGTATCCTGTTCAGTGGGTTCTGCGCTAATATTTTCAACAGCATAACGGTTAGTGTTTATGTGCATGACCCCGGTAAGTCCGTTGAAATTCTTTCCGCGCGAAGGCCTGAACGAGATCACGAAAAGAGTATCGCCGGCTTCATTAAATAAAGTGTCTTCGATAATATACAGATATTTGTTTGTACATGAATTGCACACCGGACTGACATATTTTCTTGCCCCTAATTCGAATTCCTCGCCATACACCGAAAAAGACTGGAACTGGTTTGCAAGGAGAAAAATGTAGGGCTGTTGCAGACCTGAAGTTTTGGAAGCGATAATGGTCTCTTTGTTTTTTCCGGGACCGTTGTAATTTCTTTTCGATATAGTTTCCATCAGAAAAATATGCTGCTTACTGAGGAAACTCCTTAACATTTCCTTTTTATTTTTTTTGATAAGCTTTTCATACTGTAACGGAGTAATCCTGATCGTGTCGGATTTTGGTGATTTAATATTATCGGTCTCAAATGTAAAGTGCAGCCTGCTGTAACTAAGATATGAGAATGCGGGCAGTTTTTCGGGATTGTTCATGTCCCTGTTTTCAATTACCTTTTGCATGATACGGTTGGCGGGGTTCTCACCAGGTAATACAAGTACTTCGTTAAGATTATACACAAGGGGATTAAGTTCGATAATAAAAGGTTGTTTGACGCCCGGAACCGAAACAGGCATGGTCAGTCCCTCATATCCGATATAGGTTACAGTAAGAGTTATTTGCCCGGGCTGAGTTTTAATGTTAAACCACCCGTCGATATTTGTTGTTGTGCCTAAGTTTCCTTTACCGTAAATCACATTTACAAAGGCAAGCGGTTCCTTGTTGTTCTTATCAATTACTCGGCCTTTGAAGTTTACCGTCTGGGCCGGAAGAAAAATAATAGTTGAAATGAAAAACAGAATTGTAATGACGGTTTTCAGAAAAGTCTGCTTTAGTGAGTTATTAATTCGCGCTAATCCAAAATTGTAATCACGGGGCTGTCTAAAAAGTACTTTCTGTTCGAAAATCAGCCACCCTTTAGGGACAGGGCAAGGCTGATTTTCGAACAGAAAGTAC
>CAZEWB010000534.1:0-3434 GCA_964515655.1 uncultured Bacteroidales bacterium | reverse complement strand
TTGAATTCCGAAAATTGGTATTTATTTGCTGCGCTGATATATGTTGAAACAAATTGCCGACTGGAGACTGCGGACTGCCGACTTACTCGTAGAGCAGATACTTTTGCCTTATCTTTCTGAATGCTTCCAGTTGCGGTTCCCAGGATTTTCGGATCTCAGCCGCACTTTTACCTGCAATTATGTCTTTACGGAACGTTGAATTTCCCGCCAGTTTGTCAAAGAAAAGGTCTTTGTTGAAAAATGAATTTTTATCCGGGAAGCGGTTATAAATATCGAGAAGCAATTCAATTTTAATTCCTTTTATCGTATCAATCCATTCGCCGGGTTGAGGTGATACCGGTATCGAAAAATCATATCCGTAACAGACTTTTCCGGCCTGTAAAGGAGGATTGTTTCCTGATTCGGTTTTTGGTGTGAAAGAGAAATTATCAGGCATTTTGCCTTTGAGTAATGGATGGCCAAGTACCTGAAAAGGATAGTTTGTCCCGCGTCCTATGCTGACAGGCGTGCCTTCGAAAAAACAAAGTGTGGGATATAATTCCACCGAGCGGATGTTGGACAGATTCGGCGACGGTCTTACAGGTAAGGCATAAGGTGTATCATGAGTATAATTCAGGCATGGTATAACTGTAAGTTTACATTCAACGCCGTTCTTCATCCAGTTCTCGCCGTTTATCATTTGTGCATATTCACCAATTGTCATTCCATACACCACGGGAACGGGATGCATTCCAACAAATGAGCTGTACGCAGTATCAAGTACAGGGCCGTCGACGTAGTTGCCGTTGGGGTCGGGACGGTCGAGTACGATGAGTGGAATGTTGTTTTCGGCACAGGCTTCCATTACATAATGCAGGGTGGAAATGTAAGTGTAGAATCGCACACCCACATCCTGAATATCAAAAACGACAACATCAATAACCTTTAATTGCCCGGGCTGAGGTTTTTTATTTTTACCGTAGAGCGAAATTACAGGAAGGCCTGTCAGCGAATCTGTTTCGTCCGATACCGGTGCGCCGGCGTCGTAGCTGCCTCGGAAGCCGTGTTCGGGGGCAAATACTAATTTTACTTTAACGCCAATGGAAAGAAGGCTGTCGACAAGATGTGTTTTACCGATAAGGGAGGTCTGGTTTGCGGCCACAGCCACATTTTTTCCCTCCAGCATATAAAGATAATTGTCGGTTCTGCATGCACCAGGGATAACCTGAGCGTATATCATTCCAGTGCAGAAGAATAATACCAAAGTGAATTGAAGCATAGTCCAAAGAGTGCGGCCATCCTGAGCCTGTCGAAGGAGTGCGAGGGCGTGAGGAGATTCTGAAACTAACCCTTCGACAAGCTCAGGGCATGGTTCAGAATGACGATTGGGGATTTGGGCTGTTTTGAATTTCATTTTGGTATAAAATAAAAATAACAGGCATTTTCATGATAAGGACTGTTCAAATATCAAACCAGAATCATTCGCGGGCCATCCTGAGCACTCCTTCGCCGTTTGCAGTTTTTATTCGTACAAAATATATTCCTGCAGAAACATAACTTTTGCTGACGGGGAAACTGTTATACCCCTCTCCGGCATCAACGCTGAAATTTGAGATGACTCGTCCCGACAGATCGGAAACTTCAATAACAACAGTTTCGGACTTTGGTGAGAACCATTCAAGGTTTGAAATATCCTGCCCCGGGTTTGGATAAATGTTCGGACGATATATTCCGATGAAGTCATTTTCATCAACTCCGGTTGTTCCTTCGAGCCTTACATGATCGAGATAAAGTTTGTTGCCGCGTTCGCTTGTACACTCGAATTTCAGGATAATGTTCGGGTAAGAGGAGAAAATACCAAGCGCAACGATTTCTTCTCTCCATTGCGACCCGTCAGGAATAAAACCACCGTCCACATAATCGCCTCCGTTCGTGACCAAAGCTGTACCTATCCTTGTATATCTTATCTTCCATGTCTTTCCGCAGTCGGTGGACAGCCACACTCTCAGTTCGTCGGTGGAATTTTCGTTACGCTGTGCATAGGCTATCCTGAATTTGACATCGGCATAGGGGCCAAGACTGTCGGTAATGATATTTGGTGTAAGAAGCACAGAAACATCCCCCCTGGAATTTGTATTATTCGGAACAGAAAGCGAAGCTACGCCCACGAAAGCTGCAGATGTATCCCTTGCCCAGCCTGAATTCCCGGTCTTTGTCGTGGTCCAGGTAAGATCCGGATCTGCGTTTGCCGGAAATGTCGTGCTCTCGAAGCTTTCGTAAACAGGTATATGAATTCCGCTGTTTACATCAACAACATTTACGTATTCGGTATTAATAAGTGTGTCGGAGCCGGAAATGTTTCCAACTTCAAGCATTACATCATATTTTCCGGGGGCAGCATAATTGACAACCGGATTGCTTATAGTGGAAGAAGACGGGTTGCCGCCCGGAAATGACCAGTTGATGAAACCGATAGAATCGGAATTCCACGAAATATTTTTGAAAGTCACAGAATAGGCCGAGCAGCCGCTGAGCGGAGTACCGTAAAAGTCAGCTACGGGTATGCATGGCGGAGCCGAGTACCCGTCGTATGTGCCTGTTTCTGTCAGGTTCTGGGTTGTCCACAGGTTATTCCTGCCGGCAACAGTAGTATTAAGCGTTGCATGCATGCGGTCCCTTTGTCCGAATGTGAACATATTCTCGCAATAAGAGTATTCCATGTAATTCTGTACATTGTCGAGCTCCCCGCAGGTGTTGGCATGAAGAGGGCAGCTTGCATGGCCGATAGTGTTAGGCGTATCCGCCACCTCGTCGTCGTCGTTGCAGTTTTCGGGAAGGCCGGGCGTATTACTGTTACCCCATGTGTGCATAAGGTTAAGGTAATGTCCTACCTCGTGAGTCAGCGTTCGTGAAGTAAGCGCCGAACTTGTTCCTATGCTTCCCACATACGAGTGAAGGAGCAGAACGCCATCGCGGCTTTCGCCCCATGTGCCGTCAACAGAAGCGGGGTAATAAGAATAACCTGCGGCGCCCCCATCAATAGAAGCGACAGTCCATACATTTAAATATTTATCGCGGGGCCACGCCGGTGAAACCAGTTTGGAATTATCCCCTGCAGCGTATGTAAGCGGAGAAGCGACCCTCACAATTCCATCGGTACAGTTGCCCAGCGGGTCTATCTGTGCAAGGCGGAGTTCTATTTCGCAATCAGCTGCTATGCCCTGAAACTCGGGAAGTGTTAATGTTGTATCGCTGTTAAGTCTCCTGAAATCTTCGTTGAACACCCTTATGCAATCGAGTATCTGTGCTTTCGAAATATTTTCGGAACCGTAATTGTGCAAAACATGAAACACGACAGGGATAATGTAAACCTGTCTGGCATGGGGCAGACCGGTTTACATTATCCCTGTCGTGTTTCATGTTTTGCACAAAACACCCCAAACACACCCAACACA
>CAZEWB010000533.1:0-3442 GCA_964515655.1 uncultured Bacteroidales bacterium | reverse complement strand
TTTTTAAAAAGTGCTAAAAATGAACTGATTTTGAAGGTAAAATCAGTTAGTAAAAGCGCAAATTCTCAAACCGGAATTTTTACAAAGATAGATTAAATATTTTAATATTCAATATTTTATTTAATAAATTTAATAAAAATTAGGTTTTATATAATCTGTATTTCAGAAACTTCGTTGTAATATTGGGAAGCAGCAGGAAAACCATTGATAAGAAAATGATATTATTTGGTTAGTTTTGCTTTTTTAAAAAAATGAATGGAAATATAAAATACTGGGTTATTGCTTTGGTTTTAACCTTATCTGCGGCCTACTACCAGCGTATTACCGGTCCTACATATCCCGTTCGCGGAAAAGTCGAGATCTCGTCGGGAACTGTAAAATATATACTGCCAAGGAATGCAGAAACAAAAAACGATCTTGTTATCGAAATTCCTGTTAAAGGTGAAACCAGGGGTATACTCAGATATAAAAGGTATAATACAAACGACGAATGGTCGGAATTTGACCTTATGCCCGTTAACGATACACTTAAAGCAGTATTGCCAAAGCAACCGGCTGCGGGGAAACTTGTTTATGAAATAAAACTTGTGGATGGAAATAATATTATTCCTCTTAACGACGAACCTGTCGTTATCCGCTTTAAGGATGAAGTACCCGGATGGGCGCTTTTTCCGCATGTTATACTGATCTTCCTGGCAATGCTCTTATCTAATCTTACCGGGATACTTGCCATTAAAAAAAGGGACAGTACGCGAAGATATGTATTCATAACAGCAATTGTTCTATTTGCAGGAGGAATGATAATGGGACCGGTCGTTCAGAAATTTGCCTTCGGAGAATTGTGGACCGGCGTGCCTTTCGGATGGGACCTTACCGACAATAAAACCCTTATTGCAATGATCGTTTGGATTGCTGCTTTGATAGCGAGCCTCAAAAAACCTTCGTACGGATGGATAATTGCAGCATCAATAGTAACACTGGTCATCTTCCTTATTCCCCACAGCCTCTTCGGCTCGGAACTTGATTATACTACAGGCATTGTTAAACAGGGGCAGTGATTTTTTCTTGAAGATACATTACAAAACTGAATTGGTAGACGAAAAATGATTAATGAGGGAAGCACAAAATCTTAATTCTTCGAATTACGAAAAAATGCATACGAAATTACGAATTACGAAACCAGAAACCCATATTCGTAATTCGTATTTTCGTACAAATTCGTAATTCGATAAAATAACCAAAAACTGATCGAATGAACAAAGAAGCCATGAATAAGATACTTTCAGAACTCAGCAAAGAACTTAAAGCAAATGCCAACGAAGAAAGACGTATAAGCGGCGAGAGGTTTTTTAAAGAAACCGTAAAAATGTACGGGATGAAGTCTGCCGTCCTTACAGGTATCACCCGCGAGCATTATAAAAAAGTAAAGCTACTGAGTAAAGAAGAAATCTTTGCTTTGTGCGAAGAACTATGGAAGTCGGAATACTACGAGGAATCAATAGTTGCATGCTTGTGGTCGTATAACCTGAAAAAGCAGTTTGTGCCTGCCGATTATCCTGTTTTTGAGAGCTGGGTAAAAAAATACATAGACAACTGGGCTGCGTGTGATACATTCGGAAATCATGTTATGGGGACTTTTCTTGAAATGTATCCTGCTTATCTCAAAGAACTGAAAAAATGGGCAAGGTCCGATAACCGATGGGTTAAGCGCTCTGCAGCAGTTTCACTTATTGTCCCCGGCAAAAAAGGCATGTGGCTCAATGACATTTTCGAAATAGCAACGATCATGCTTCACGACAAGGACGACATGGTGCAGAAGGGTTACGGCTGGATGCTCAAAGTTGCAGCAAACAAACACGAAAAAGAAGTTTTTGACTTTGTATGCAAACACAAAGCCACAATGCCACGCACTGCACTTAGGTACGCTATCGAAAAAATGCCTCGGGACTTGAGGAAAAAAGCTATGGAGAAGTAAAATTTTTTAAATTCGAAATCCGAAATTCGAAATCCGAAAAAGTATACCGACATTCCATCGTCCGAAGAGAAGCGGAGGACATGGAATCGTCGGAAATTAATTTCGGGGAAACTATTCAGAAACAAAAACCTTACCGCTCACTTTATAACCTGAATCATCACCACGAATATTATAAATGTATATGCCCTTACTTAATTCAGACAGGTCAATATTTGTATTCTCCTTGTATTTTCCTGAAATTCTTTTTCTTCCTGTTATATCAAATAGTTCAAAGCGAAATTCACTTTGAGAATTCGTACTGATGTTTAATTTCTGGTTATTTATCTGAACTTTGAATAGTTCATTATCATAAAAAACAGGCTCGGAATAGACAAAACAATCTGAACTTAAACTTGTGTTGTGGTATAAAAGAGTTGAATTCTCGAAGTAGCATAATAAATTAATTACACCGCCAACATAAACGATTTTTGGTTTAAAAACTCCACCCACCATGCTTCCTATTCCTTCATACCAAATCATATCTCCACCTGTGAGAGGGTAATTGTGAAATACTATTTTTTTTCTGTTTTTGCCGGCAAAGAACTCGATTGTAGCTTCATTAACAGTCATAGGTTCACAGATAGAACCACATAATGTATCCATATAATTGTTACAAAAGGTGTCGCCGAGCTGCAGGTTGAAATCATAAAGAATATATTCGCAGTTATCTGGTGAATGATTAATACAATAAACTTTCCTCTCCGCAGTATCTTCTCTTATATATGAATTAAAATATGCCTCGTTTTGACAAATTATTTTGTTGTATTGTAAACTATCAATGATTGTATCTCCCTCGATAGTGTATGTGTATACATAATGTAAATAAGGATTACAACCTGTCCCATCCTCAGTCCACATTTTGGTGCTATCAATAAACGGGATATATGCCTGCGAATACGAAGTATTAAAATTCAATACTGCAAATAATATTAGGATAAATGAATACCTCAAAATAAAATAGTTCGATTTCTTATACAAAGATAATCAATTTTCTGCAGTTCAGCATATTTATTCTATACAAAACGAACGGTAAGGGACTCCGAAGGAGTCCACTCGAGTTTGGCTAGTTTCTCGCATATACAGGGGACTCCGAAGGAGTCCAATCCTAATAACCCCGGATGAAATCCGGTGGTTATTGGAAAAACAAGTCCCAACCCTAAAAGGGTTGAATATAATGACAACATAGAAGTGATGGTATGACCGGGCGACTTTCGGTAATGCACATGAGCGTCATCCGGCCAATAGCGGGGGCTTTCACTACGTTATTGACGGGGTGATACCTCCCACAATCCCCCGCAAATCGCCCCGTCATGCCAACGCTTTACCCGGCAAGTGTGTGGGAAAGTGGAATTGATGATTATTTTTAATATTTTTGAAGTCAATATCGCTTTTACCTATGACCACCCACCACCAAACACACCCAACACA
>CAZEWB010000532.1:0-3449 GCA_964515655.1 uncultured Bacteroidales bacterium | reverse complement strand
TGTGTTGGGTGTGTTTGGTTTGTGGTTGGCTACATAAAAAATACCGAGCAACGCGTTCATGAATTTATTCCCGGCTTTGAAAAAAAAGGCAAGGGCGACGTGCGTATCCGCGACCTGCTTACAATGAGCAGCGGCATAAAGTGGGACGAGGGATATTCAGGTCTGTTCGGCCCTACTACCCGCGCCTACTACGGACGCAATCTCGAAAGAATGATAAGACGGCTGAGGCAGGAATATGAGCCGGGAATTAACTTCCGCTATCAGAGCATAAACACGCAGATACTGGCGCTTATCATTGAAAAGGTCACGGGTAAAACATTATCGGAATATGCATCTGAAAAACTCTGGAAACCTATCGGGGCTGAATCATCTGGCTTGTGGTCGTTAGACAGAAAGGACGGAGACGAAAAGGCATATTGCTGCTTTAATGCAACTGCTCGTGACTTTGCACGTATCGGAGTCTTTTGCCTTCATAACGGCAACTGGAAGGGCAGGCAACTGCTATCAGAAGAATACATGAAAAAATGCTTCACTCCCGCATCGTATCTTAATGACCACATCGGTAATCCCCTTGCCTTTTACGGATACCAGTGCTGGACCACAACTCACGAAAACATGAAAGTTGACATGGCAATCGGGCTGGGAGGTCAGTATATTATTATGGTTCCGGAAAAGAACATTGTTATAGTCCGTCTTGGCCACGAGCGAAGCAAAGAAAGCACAGGCTTTTTTCCTTCAGAACTATATTCTATGATAAGCGCCGGACTGGATATTGCATCGCAGAATCCCTGATCACAAAAGGACATTATATAAGCCTCAAGAACCAAAATCCAAGCATCAAGCCCCAAGGGACAATCCTTGGAATTTGGGGCTTGGTTCTTGAGACTTGGAATTTATTTGTATTTTGGGTTTATTCAATAACAACCCTGCCTGTCATGCTTGCATTATCACTCAGTATCCTGATAAGATAAATACCTTTGGGAAGGCCGGACGGGTCAAGTTGAGTAATGGTTCCTGCATTTACTTTTTCATTGTAAACCGACTGTCCCTGTACGGAGAAAATATCCAGTAAAACATCCCCGCTGACACCGCTGAAAGTAATGTTTACAACATCGGTAGCAGGATTCGGGAATACATTAAAGGATGCCATTTGTGATAACATATCAATGCCTGCGCATGTATCAAAAGTAATTACAACTGTATCGGATACAATACAAGTTCCGAAGTTAACTTCTACCCATACAGGGAAAATTCCTGCACCCACACCGGTAGTATCAAATACGATGGTCTGAGTTGTTTCTCCGGTTGACCACAGATAGGAATCATAGCCTGCTCCTGCATCCAGAGCAACAACGTCATTTTCACATGTGACGGAATCCGGTCCAAGATCAATTACAGGTGATATATCAACATTGATTGTGATATCATCCGTTGCCGAACCACAGGAACTTGTAACAGTAACTGTATAGGTAGTAGTGCTTGCGGGACTGGCGATAGGATCGGCAATATTCGCATCGCTTAATCCTGTTGCAGGATCCCAGGTATAGGATGTTCCTCCGGTAGCAGATATCTGAATGCTGCTGCCCTGGCAAATGGTTTGATCGCTTCCTGCATAAGCCGTGGCGACGGTCGAAATGACGACTGTAATGGAAGAACTAACAGTATCACAATAGGAATAAGCCGTAAGAGTGAGGCTGACCGTTCCGTTGCTGATATCAGTTGCACCCGGAGTATATTGCGGATTCATCAGTGTGCTGTCATCAAAATTCCCGTCACCTGCCGTTGTCCAGAGCAGAGAATCATAGTCCGAAGCATTTGCTAAGGCAATGTAAAGAATATCCGAAAAACACATGATCTGTTCGGTACCGGCATCTGCAACAGGCGGAGGAATAATGGTTGCAAAAACAGAATCACGGGCAACACAGCCGAAGGTATTTGTCACATCCACCCAATAATCTCCTGTGGAAGTGGCATCGATGGTCTGTGTAATTGCTCCGTTTGACCAGGAATAAGAATCAAATGTTCCGGGATCAAGCGTTACATATCCGCAGGCAGTGGGGTCCGGTCCTAAAGAAACAACAGGGACAGGATTTGCACCAATAACGATGGTATCCATCGATGCAATTCCAAAATCATTAACTACACTGACAATGTAAGTGGCCGCCGAATCAACAGAGATGGTTGCTGAAGTTGCAATGGAGGCAGGTTGTGCCAATGTATGCCAATTGTATGTATAGGTATAGCCGGTATCAATCGGAGTAGCATCCAGGGTCACATTATCACCAGGGCAAATCATTGCATCAGCACCAAGATCAATGACCGGAGCTTCTGCAATAGCAATATTATCGATGTCGAGATAATAATTGCCTGCTGTTCCTCTTTGGGCAAAAAATCCCGGAATAATATCGGAACCTGCAAAAACATCCAGCGGAAGCTGAACACGTCTGAAAGCTGTTGAGGTGATATGATTGGCTGCCGTTATTGTATGTATTATATAAAATGTATTACCACAATCATCTGAGGCGAGTATTTTTATTGAATCTGTTGTAAGAGTAGTTGCACCACCAAAAGTACTAATGATCCTGTAATCAAAGGCCAGAAATGTATTGCCGGTTATTGAACTGATATTGGTATTCATCAGCGCTGTTCCGGTGGGTGTTGCATTGGAGATATTTCTGTACATTACATATGAAGTATTTCCATGACCGTTGCCTGAAATAAAGTTGGTGGTCCAGTTGGCAAGCGGAGTTGTTCCTTCAAAATTTTCCATATGCGGAATAGCCAGAGGAATTGCTGTTGAGATCATTTTATGAGTAGTGTCATTTGCAAATAACCCGTCTGTTGTTAGATCGGTAAAAGCAGTAATGAAATAATTTCCGGGAGCCACGGTGTTAAGAAAGCCAACGAATAGTGTATCGGTAACAGAAGCAGCAAGAGTTCCGGTTAAAACAGCGTTCATATTCACCGGCCCGGAAGGAGTATTTATGTTCACTACAACCGGAATGTTCGTTTGATCTGCTGTTCCATAATTAGCCACAACAACATTCACAGAGTCATTTGCCAGGCCACAGATCTTTGTCACAGGGTTTAAAATAACCGTTACACCGACATCATTGGCAGGAGGTTCATACAGCATTAGGTTATCAAAATAAACATAATCCCCTGTTGTTAAAGGCGAATTAGCGAGATCGCGCCTGCAGGCAGAAATGAATTTCAGAGAGAAGTTTGTCCCGGCATAAGCATCAAGATCAAAGGTCCTTGTTGCATAAACATCAGCGCCGGACGTGGCAGGATTAAAAAACTTTATTCCTGCCTGGTCAAGAAGAGTATCAATTCCGTTCACAACGACTGCAAACCAAGTATAGGTCATATTTGTAGCATTGCTGCTTGTTTCCCTAAGATCGAATTTCATAGTAAGACTAGTAAGACCGGTTGCATCAACACCGCAG
>CAZEWB010000531.1:0-3452 GCA_964515655.1 uncultured Bacteroidales bacterium | reverse complement strand
TGTGTTGGGTGTGTTTGGTGTGTGGTTTGGAACAAAAGGTTCCATCCACTCCCAGGCCTGCGGGAATGCATTGCTGAAAAACAGCATCATCATTATCAACAACGTGAAGCGTATCATTAACGATAATCTTTAACAATGCAAATATAAAAATACATTACAAACCTTAAAAGTTTTTATAAATAAGTTAACTATTCTTTTATAAAGATGCTGTGAAACAAAATTGTATTGTCGTCATATACATTAATAAAGTACGTACTCATCGGTAAAATTCTGACATCAATTTTTTCTGAGTTCGAAACAGAAGGGATTTCCATTACTGCTTTTCCGGGTATGTTATAAATACGGGCCGAAAGAGATTTCCCGATAGGTTTATTTATTTCGATAATTATTTCATCAACTGCCGGGTTTGGAAACAGACTGATGCCGGGAGATAATTCTTCAAAGTCTGCAGATGAGACATCGCTAAGGGGCCGCCTCCATACTCCACCTCCTGTACCATGGCCACCGACAAACAGATATGTGCTGTTAGCAGCGATACTGTATGCAGGGAAGTTAGCTATAAGACCTGTACTGAAAGCAGTCCATAAATTTCCATGATCGTTACTCATGAAGACGCCGCTTCCCATAGTTGCTGCAAAGATCGTGTTCCCTGCTTTTGTAAGATCAAAAATAGCATTATTGATAAGCCCGTTGTTTACAGGAGTCCATGTGCTGCCTTCGTCAGAAGAGCGGTATAATCCACCTCCCCAGGTCCCTGCAAAAATATATGAACCATCGGCCAGCAGGCACATTACTGTTGAATCAGTGAACCCGTTGCTGGTGTTCGTCCATGTTGCCCCATTGTTGTCAGAGACCAGAGTACCTTTACTGCCTCCGTTAATGATCCTTCCCGGTCTTATCAGTAAATCTCCCGCAATTGAAGTAAGGATGCCTTTTGAGGTCCAGCTGCTGCCCCCGTTATTTGAGTAATACATTTCGCCATTAAATGCTCCTGCCCATAACTCCTGTCCCGAGCATGCAAGCGCCATGATCGCAGTATAAGTTATCCCATTATTGACAGGTGTCCAGGTAGCGCCATTATTTGTCGACTTGCACACTCCGCTGTTCCATGTACCTGCATATATAATAGTCCCGTCAGTTACAGTTTCGTAAGTGCATTTATATGTAATCCCTGAAGACGATGAGTTCCATGTAGTACCATTGTCGGAACTTTTAAAGATATCACATGCATCTGTTTTTATTCCTGCATAAATATCGTTATTCAAAACTAGAATATTATCCACCAGATCGTCGGAAAAGTATGTAGTGAACTGCCATTGGGCATCGATCTGAATGAAAGGGAATAAAAGGATTATTATGATCCAAAGTTTTGATAAAGTCATAAAACTGATTTTAGTGATTAAAATTATAACAAATAACTCTCTTTACAAAATTCTTCTTTTACTGCTTTGTCCCCGTACCGGAAATTTTACGCGTCCACCTTTCAATTATAAAAATACTCAGCGTGAGTATCGGGATCGAAAAAAATGAGTACGCCACAAGTGCCCATACTGATAAAAAAAGGAATGAACCAATATCTTCATTATTTACAGAAAAGTTCGACCATACAAGCATAATCGAAATAATAGCGATCCAGTTGCCAAGAACTCCCAATGCCAGTAACTTCAAAAATCTTTTTTTAATGAATTTATAACCAGCCCATCCCAATAATGGGCTTAAAAGCATACTCACAATACCAAGGGGGATCAGTAAACTGAAGTTGTCTTTTATTACCTGAATTATCGGAAAATCATTCATTGTTAGCGAACCAATAAGGTGGAATATGGTAATTACCGACACGAATGCCAGAGATGCCAGAAAAAGAATGGTAAATGATTTTAAGGTATTGATCAGGATTTCTGTAGCCGGGCCTTTGGTATTATCGCTCATCTTAGAAGAATACTAATGGTGATAAGAAATTACTTCTCATCAAAAATAATAAAAAAACAGGGCTCAGACAAAAAGGGTAGTGATATTGTTTCTGTGATAGTAGATATTTGTTTAAAGTATAGGAAGCACGAAGTCAGAAGCACGGAGTCGCATGAGTTGTGAGTTGCGAACGTGAATTTTTAAATACATGCACTGAACTCATGACCCCTCAACTTCGCGCTTCGTGCTCCTGACTTCCCACTTCGTGCTCCTGACTTCCCACACTTTAAATAACAAATAGGTGTTTTCGTGATAATTCGTTAAATTCGTGTCTTTGGGTTATAATTATTCAGTCTCAACGACCAGTTTGGAACATTCAACATATTCCAGTTTGTTCGAAGCAGTTGCCCTTATTAAATAAATTCCTGAAGGGTAGCCGGAGTTTTTTGCACTGAAATTTTGTGAGTAATTCCCTGCCTGCATTGTTTCATTTACCAACGTAAGGACCATACTGCCGGTCTGGCTGTATACGTCAATATTTATCATGCTTTCTTCCAATAAAGCATAATCTATTTTTGTTAATTCAGAGTAAGGATTTGGTGAAACAGATAGTTCAATAAGTTTAAGGTCGGCATTCTCCACGCAAGGCCCCAACTGGTCGTAAGGATGTTCAGCCAGATGTGCATACCAGCCATTAATGCTGATAGTGATCGAGTGGCAGTTAGCCAGGTTTCCGGGGGGACAATGGCAGATTGTCATTTTTTCATTTTCCTGTGCATTTACAGGCTGATTGAAAGAAAACGTCATAACCGCTACGGTTATAACTGCGAAAATAAAGGTAAAATTTCTCATAATTCGGTTCCTCCTTTTGTTAGATGTTTCAACGATTTCACGCTTTTTTATATATATACGAAAAAATCAGAGAAAAGTTACATGGGGAATTACAATTTTCCAAGACTGATAATGGTCTTGCAGCTTCACTTTGTAATGACTTTAACCACTCTCATTCTCATTTTCCCACCTCCCGAGTTCCGAGGCCTCGGAATCGGGAGGCGTAAGCAACCTAATCAATTCCTCATCTTAATCTTATTCCTAATCCTCATTCTAATTCTGAATAAGGGATTACTCGCTCGTGCCTCATTTGCGATCCATAGGGGGGCTGCACAAAAACCCCAAAAAACCTGCTTCGCAGATTTATTTTTTATTTCCTCAAATCCGGAATGAGAACAGGTTCTCATCCTTCTTTCCGGAAATAAAAAAGCCTCCTTCGGAGGCCTTGCTGGTTTTGTGATCTAGCTGGGATTCGAACCCAGGACCCCATCCTTAAAAGGGATGTGCTCTACCTACTGAGCTACTAAATCAAATACCCTCTAAAAAAGAGAGTGCAAAGGTATAAATTATTTTGTTTCTTTTGCAAAAAGTAATTGAAAATATTAACAGATTAGTAACTGTGAGGTAAATACGAACTTAGCCTTATTTTACGATCCAGTTTACAGTTGAAATTCCGTTATGACCATATGCGCAAAGAGCCCATAAAGCAAGAA
>CAZEWB010000530.1:0-3453 GCA_964515655.1 uncultured Bacteroidales bacterium | reverse complement strand
AATAATGTTCTTCTACAAACATCCCAAAGTAAATGCTGTAACTCTGAATGATTTTCGTGATAACCTGAAGGCCGAGCTGTTCTCGGAAATGTTCAACGACCGCCTTGATGAAATCGGAATGAAATCGGATGCTCCTTATATTCAGGCAGGAAGTTATTATGGCGATTTTCTTGCCCGCACACAGGATGCTTTTCTTGGCTTTGTTTCTTCGAAAGAAAACATGATGAATGAAAGTTTTGAAATCATGTTCACCGAACTGGAAAGGTTAAAGAGATACGGTTTCACTCAGGGAGAACTCGACCGTGCTAAAATGAAAACTCTGAATCATTACGAAAAACAATCAAAGGAATTCGACAAAATAGAATCAGCACGTATTGCAAGGCAGTATGTTGCCAATTTCCTTTCTTTCGATCCCATACCTTCCGTCACACAACGTTTTGATCTTGTTAAAAGCATGCTTCCTGATATTAATATCGAAGAAGTTTCGGCACTTACGAAAAAATGGATAACCGAAAACAACCTTGTAATTATGGTAACTGCGCCCCAGAAACCGGATGTTAAAGTTCCTACAAAGGAAGAACTGCTTGGAATCCTTGCTTCAATAGGTAAAAAAGAAATTGAGCCTTATGTTGACTCCGATACAAAGAAACCTCTTATACCTTTTGAAATAAAATCGGGAAGCATAGCATCCGAAAAATATGTGAAAGATATTGATGCAACTGAGATACAGCTGTCGAACGGCGTCCGCGTGGTAATGAAAAAAACGGATTTCAAAAACAACGAAGTATTATTTTCAGCATATAGTCTGGGAGGACATTCACTTTATCCCGACCAGGATTTTCTTTCTGCAAATTTTGCACCTTCTGTTATTGATGAATCGGGGATAGGTGATTTTAACAAGACCGACCTGAACAAGAAACTTGCAGGCAAATCGATAGAGATCACAACTTATATAACAGAGATCAAAGACGGAATGACAGGGAAGACAACTCCTGATGACCTTGAATCTGCAATGCAGCTGATACATCTATATTTTACCCAACCCCGCAAAGATGAAGAGGCCTTTAAGGCATTTATCAGCAAGACAAAAAATCAGCTGAAATTCTTTGCAAACAACCCCATGTACGCTTTCTACAAGGAATTCTTCGAAACTGTTACACAGAATCACCCGCGTTCGATCATTATTCCTTCTCCTGAGCAGATAGATAAAATCGATCTCGAAAGGGCGCTGACAATATACAGTGAACGTTTTGCCGATGCTTCGGATATCGTGTTCTTTTTTGTAGGTAATTTCGAGATCGACCAGATGAAGTCAATGGCGCAGATGTATCTTGGTTCATTACCATCTAAGAACAGCAAAGAGAAATATAATAATGTAAGCGCTAAATTCCCTGAAAAGACCATTAAGAAGATCTTTAAAAAAGGTATGGAGGAACAGGGGATGATAGGTCTTGCAATGGAAGCTGATTTTGAATGGAATGAACAGAACAAGGTGGACATGTATGCATTGAACCAGGTTCTGAATATTAAACTTCGTGAAAAGATACGCGAGGATCAGGGCGGAACATACGGTATAGGCGTGCAGATGGTACCTGAAAAATACCCTGAATCAAAAGTGAATTCGGTAATTATTTTCGGTTGCAATCCTAAAAACCAGAATAAATATGTAAAGATCATACTTGCTGAAATGACAAAACTCATGAAAGACGGCCCCACTCAGGAAGATATTGATAAAGTTAAGGAAACAATGATGCGTGAGCGTGAAACGAATCTCAAAAAGAACGAGTGGTGGAGAAAGATCGAAAACGCTTATTTTTACAGTGATCCTGTTGAAGCCATTAATCAGTTCAACGACATGGTAAATGGAATTACAATTGAAAGGGTTAAAGTTGCTGCAGGAAAATATCTTACTCCAGGGCGTTATGTGCAGGTGTTCTTGCAACCTGAAGGTAAAAAGAAGGAAAAATAATTTCAAAGTGTGAATAATGGGGCAATCTCAAATAAGAGTTTTTTTCAGAAAATCAGCCTTGCCCCTTCCGATAGCCATCGGAACCTAAAGGGAGGGCTGATTTTCATCAACTTTCTCCCGGAATTTATCCCGAACCGAAGGGAGGGAGTGGCGGGGTAAAAAGTTGATGAAAATCACAAACTACAAACTTATGAGATAGTTCTTAACGTTGCAGCGCCTTGTTTATAACTTTAATATAATTAAACAGGAAAAAACCGATAACTTTGCAAAAAAACAGGTTTGTTGCAGATGTTTACATACCTGATGTTTTAAGCTGAATATGAGCGATATAATAAAAGTCTTACCAGATCATATAGCCAACCAGATAGCGGCCGGCGAGGTTATTCAGCGTCCTGCTTCTGTCATAAAAGAACTTGTAGAGAACTCTGTTGACGCAGAGGCAACACATATCCACGTTACAGTTTCAGATGCCGGCAAATCGCTTATAAGGATCAGCGATAACGGAAAGGGTATGTCCGAAACCGATGCCCGTCTATGTTTCGAGCGTCATGCCACATCCAAGATATCTGTTGCCGATGACCTTTTTGCCATCACTTCTTTCGGATTCCGGGGTGAAGCTCTTGCTTCAATAGTTGCTGTTGCACAGGTGGAAATGAAAACAAAGCGTGAAGAGGATAAGACGGGTACTGTGATAGAGATCAACGGTTCCGATTTCATCCGCCAGGAAGAGACCATGTGCCCCGTCGGAACAATTATTACAGTCCGCAACCTCTTTTTCAATGTGCCGGCCCGCAGGAAATTCCTTAAAAGCGACAAGACAGAGATAAGCCGGATAATCGAAGAATTCCAGCACGTGGCCCTTGCATACCCGGAAATTTCGATGACTCTCACACACGACGAAAAAGATATTTATAACCTGCCAAAACAGAACTACCGTCAGAGGATAGCGGCTATATACGGGAAGAATATGGAGAGTGTATTGATCCCTGTAAAGATCGACACCACAGTGATTCAGATAGACGGTTTTATTGGCAAACCCGAAACTGCAAGCAGGTCGAATTCACATAACCTCTTTTTTGTGAACAGGCGTTATTTCAGGCATCCCTTTTTCTATAAGGCAATTGTCAATGCATACGGGAACCTGATCTCGCAGGACACACGCCCCGATTTTTTCCTCTACTTTACAATTCCTCCTGCATCAATTGATGTAAATATTCATCCTACAAAAACCGAGATCAAATTCGAAAATGAACAGATAATTGTAAAGTATCTTACTTCGTGTGTCAGGGAATCGCTTGGCAAAACCAATATGATGCCTGCAATTGATTTCGACAGCATAAGTTCGCTTGACCTGCCGCCAAGACCCAAAAACTTGCCTGTAAATATTCCGGGGATAGATGTTGACCCGACCTTTAATCCTTTTAAGAGCGATGGGCAGGCGAATCATCGCTCGGAATCATTCACCGATAAAATCTCAAAACTTA
>CAZEWB010000529.1:0-3464 GCA_964515655.1 uncultured Bacteroidales bacterium | reverse complement strand
TTTCTGCGCAGAAAAACAATATCACAGTTATTTCGTCTGACGATAATTCTGTCTGCTTATCATTAAAAACACCTGAGCCGGTTCTTGAACCTGTTGTTGTGAACGGGGAAAGAGCCTTTGTTGTCACCGCAGTTAACGGAACCGGGATACTGGACTCCGGAAGTCCCGACCTTTGCCGTTTTGCAGCATCTGTAATAATACCCGACAAAGGCGGAGTGGTTTGTGAAGTTACCGGCTCGGATTATTATGAAATTTCCGGTGTGGAGATCGCACCTTCAAAAGGCAGTATCACAAGGGATATTGATCCTGATGATGTACCCTACACATACGGGCCGGCATATCAGCGGGACGAATTCTGGCCTCTGGAAACCGTTAATGCAGGCGACCCGTATATCCTGAGGGACTACAGGGCGGTTACGGTACATTTCAATCCTTACCGGTATAATCCTGTTACCGGGGTCCTTCGCGTATATACAGGCATCACTGTAATTCTTAAATTCAGTGGTGGTAATCCGTTGAATGAATTTGACCGCACAAAATACACTGAAGCGGTTCCTTATGATTTTGCAAGAATTTACGAATCCCGTTTTCTGAATTATCATCAGCAGAAATATACCCCTGTTGAGGAAGACGGAAACATGCTGATAATATGCAGCGGCTCTTTTATGAATGCAATGCAGAGCTTTGTACAGTGGAAAAAGCAGAAGGGCATCCCTACGGAAATTGTTGACGTTTCCACTATTGGCTCTGCTGCACAGATAAAATCTTATGTAGCCAATTATTATAACACTGTCGGACTGACCTACCTCTTACTTGTAGGCGATGCTCCTCAGATACCGTCTTCATCCACCACTGCCGGCGACTCGGATAATGATTACGGGTATATTTCAGGGAGCGATCATTATCCCGAGATATTTGTGGGAAGGTTTTCCGCCGAGAATGCCAGCCATGTTTCCACTATGGTCACAAGGTCGGTTGAATATGAAAAAACACCTGATATTGCCGGTTCGTGGTATAAAAAGACCATTGGAATTGCATCAGACCAGGGTCCCGGGGATGACAATGAAATGGATTACGAGCATGTCCGCGTTATGCAGAATAAGCTGACATCTTATACCTATAATCAGTTCTCCGAGTTTTTTGATGGCGACCAGGGAGGCGCAGATGCAACCGGCAATCCCACCCCGTCAATGATACAATCTGATGTTGATCCCGGCGCAGGAGTTATCCTTTATACAGGTCACGGTTGGGATCAGGGTTGGGGCAGCAGCGGATTTTCGAATACCGAGGTCGACATGCTTGTAAACCAGAATAAACTCCCGTTTATCTGGTCGGTGGCATGTGTAAACGGGAATTTTGTAAGCGGTACCTGCTTTGCCGAAGCATGGCTCAGATCTGTCCATATTGAAGAGCCTACGGGTGCAATTGCTGTGCTGATGTCAACAATCAACCAGTACTGGAGCGAACCAATGGACGGACAGGATGAAATGGCTGACCTTCTGGTTGAATCCCTCGGCTCCAATGTAAAGCATTCTTTCGGAGGTATCTCTATGAACGGATGCATGAAAATGAACGACGACTACCCCGGAAGCGGTGCGGATATGACAGATACCTGGACTGTTTTCGGCGACCCGTCAATAGTTCTCAGGACCGACATTCCGCAGCCAATGGTGGTCTCGCATGTTTCAACCCTTATTGTTGGCGCCGACAATACAGATGTTGACTGCAACATAGAGAACGCACTGGTCTGCCTGACCATCGACGGGGAAATACTTGGCAGAGGATACATTTCAGGCGGTACTGTAAATATTACATTTCCGCAACTTGTAAATCCCGACACAATTGTTGTTACTGTTACAGCATATAATAAAATACCGTATATAGGTGAAATATTTATTATTCCTCCTCCTTCGGGCCCGTACCTTATTAAGGATGCTGTTTCGGTTAATGATGCAGCCGGGAATAACAATGCCCAGGCCGAATATTCCGAAGACATCCTCCTAAATGTTTCATTAAAGAATGTAGGAGTGGCCGATGCTTCGGGTGTAAGCGCAACGATCTCGAGTGCATGCGGCTGGATTACTCTTACTGCAGTAAATCATTCATGGGGCAATATTATTGCCGGTAATAGTGTGATGGAAAACAATGCTTTTGCATTTACAGTTGATGACAGCATTCCCGATATGTCAACAGCAAATTTCAGCCTGAATATTACCGACGGCAGCGGTGGTTCGTGGACATCGAATTTCCCGCTGACGCTTAAGGCTCCTTTGCTGAATGCAATAAGTTATTCTGTAGATGATGCTGCCGGAGGAAATGGTAACGGTATTATGGAACCCGGAGAGAATGTAACAGTGACTGTTAATGTTAAGAACAACGGTCATGCTGCAAGTCCGGCTGCTTTCGGAGACCTTTTATGCTCATGCCCGGGTGTAAATGTAACTTCTGTCAATGTAAGCATAGGAACAATAAATGCCGGTCAGACGCTTCAGGCTTCTTTCAGCATTGATGTTTCCGGTTCAGTTCCTTACGGTACTGTCACCGATCTTGTCTTTGTTTGCACAGCAACTCCTTATGCATGCACCAGAAGTTTTCCTGCAATAATAGGCCAGTATAGCGAGAACTGGGAATCTGGAGGATTTGCACAGTATTCATGGACTTCCGGCGGCGCAGGTTCGTGGATAATGGACAGCCAGAATGCATGGGAGGGTTATTACTGTGCAAGATCTGCCGCAATTACGCATACCGATACAACAAAACTTTCTATTTCAATGGATGTTCTTACAAACGACAGTATTTCATTCATGCGTAAGGTATCTTCTGAACTCTACTGGGACTTCCTTGCCTTTTATATCGACGGCATTCAGAAGGAGGCCTGGTCGGGCGAAGAGGATTGGGCAAGGGTAAGTTATCCGGTAACAACCGGCCATCACACGTTTTCGTGGTGGTTTTATAAGGACTGGGTTGACTACGATCCTGTAGGGCTCGACTGCGGACTTGTTGATTACATACTCTTCCCCCCGGCCACAAACCTTATAACGGGAGTATCCGATGCAGCTGTCAATGCTGATACTTCAACCCTTAACTGCTGGCCAAACCCGTCGGACGGAGAATTCAGTATAGGTTATAAACTTAAGAACAGCAATCCTGCAACTATTGAGATCTCTGATGTCACCGGCAGGATAATCAGAACTTATTCCGGCCAGCCTTCCGAAACAAGGATAATAGTAAAAGGAATTGAACCGGGATTGTTTGTTGTTAAAGTTTACAATCAGGGCAGGATAATGGTTTCAACTGTAGTTGTAAAGTAATAGAATTTCCCGCTGATCCCGCAGATTTTCTGAAATGATGTTCTTCGTATCTTAAGGGAAAACGACTTGGTTTATTTTGCCACTAAAACACCAAAAACAAAATTCACAAATTGTCTTTTAAGACACGGATTCCGAGGCCTCGCAACACGAATT
>CAZEWB010000528.1:0-3470 GCA_964515655.1 uncultured Bacteroidales bacterium | reverse complement strand
ACGAAGAGAATGGTGGTAAAAAGTAGTTATTCTGTAAACGGGATAAATTCTCTTATCGATTGAATTAACCAGGTTATAGGTTAAAAAGGTTGAGCAGCTGGTTAAGTCATTGGGCTATCATTTTAGGTTTTGATTACTGGTTGCTCGTCACTGGTTTCTGGTTACTGGTGGCTGGCTACCAGTAACCAGAAACCAGAAACCAGCAGCCAAACCTATTAACCATTGACAAAAATGTATATTTTCCGGAAGCTAAAAAGCTATCCCGACCGAAAGATTAAATCTGCAAATGGGCAGAATACGATCCCATGTTCCTTTGGCTGATGTCCGCGACAACTGTTCAACATCAATTACACCGAGAATATCGGGAATATTGCTGAGTTCATCTGCTGTAAACTCACCGATATCGCGTGATGAAGGAAATTCAGGGGAGTCAACTGTAGAAGAAGCAAAAGCATAAACCAGCCCGGGACCGAAAAGGCACAGATCAACAGAAATCTTTTCAGAAATGATCCACTGGTAGCCGATCACAATACCGGCGCCAACCTTTCTTAAATGTCCAGTAAGATCAAAGACAACATCCTGCTTGGTATATGAGCTCCCGTTATCAGTATAATCAACATCTGACGTGTATGAGGATTTGAACATATAATCAGCGTATTTCGCATAGGGCCCCATATACAGCCCTTTCAACGCATTCCCTTTGGGAAAGAACCGTATCTCCGGAGTAAGGCTTATTGCAGATATCCGCAGATTGTCTAGGGCGATCTCAAGATACCCCTCGGTCTCATTATCACCCATAAAACTTTTACCTATTTTGAGCCAGGGAAGTTTGCCGGGGAGCATGTAACCGAGACCGCACTTAACCGAGAATTTATCATAAAGCTTCTGCTCAAACGAAAAATTCAGGTTCCTGTTTACCAGACCGATTATACCCAGGTCTACTTTGCTCTTTTGTGCCGTTACACACGCTATGGATATTAAAGCAATTGTTAGTGTAAGGACTGCTTTCTTCATGATTCCGTCAATTTTATGCAATATACGGAATATTTTATTCCATCTTTTCTGTAACTATTCTTACCTTTATCCGTTTTAGAAGAAATTTACTGATGAAGAAATATCTGCTTCTGCTGTCATTTGCATTTACAGCAACAATATCAAACGCACAGAAGGTTGAAGTCACAGGCCAGGTCAAGGACGAAAGCAGCAAGGCGCCCCTTGAATTCTGCTCCGTTAGTGTCTTAAATCCCAAAGGGGAACTTGTTTCAGGAACTGTAACCAGCCAGAAAGGTTACTTTTCGATCGAAATTGATCCGGGGGCTTATCGTTTTGTATACAGTTTCATTGGCTACGTTCCCGATACCTCTGCATTAAAAACGATAACAGAAAGAAAATTTCTGGGCGTTGTGCAATTAAGACAGGATGTTAATCAGCTTAAAGAAGTAAACGTAAAAACTTCTTCAGCCGAAATTCAACTGGACAGGGACGTGCAGATCGTGACAGACAAAATGAAGGAAGGCGCTTCTACAACCAAAGATGTGCTGGAAAAAGTGAACGGTGTAACATACGACAGGTATAACAATTCAATTAAAGTCGATAACGACAGCAAAGTTATAATCCTTGTTGACGGAATTGAGAAGGATCAGGAATATGTAAAAAACCTTACTCCCGAACGTTTGAAGAAAATAGAAGTTATACGCGACCCCGGCGGCAAATACGGGCTCGAAGGTTATTCGGCAGTAATTAATGTAATCCTTAGAAAAGACTACAGGGGGACTGAGGTTTTTGCAACCGAAAGAATTATGCTGGATGCAGATGCTCCGAAAACGTCAGATATTTTTGTCCAGAACGGATCTTCACTTACGCTGAATTATGTTTACAACAAAGTGAATACATACGTAAAAGCCGGTAATGATATTAATCTCTTTAACCTTGAGTCAAGGATCGACAAAGTTTATGACGATACCATTTCGATTCTTTCAGGTCCCTCACCTTCAAACAATACTAATCTTCTGGTAAAGCAGATGTACAACAGTTATATGGGAGGCGCTGATATTTTCATAAATCCGAAAAACACATTCAGTGCAGAAGCCGGGCTGACTCAGCAACCATATAAATATGATAATACAGAACTTGATAATGAGGTAACTCTTAGAATAAATCAGACGCCTATAGGTTCATATTATAACTCGACACAAACAAAGACCGGAAGCTCATCTTTTTATAATTCATTGTTTTACGAAGCAAAGCCGGATGAAAACAATACCATAACTTCAAATTTCACATGGTCGACCTACACTGACGAATACAGGAACTTATACAGCGAATCTACTCTTTTCGATTCTACTTTTTACGAAAGGCTTGAGACAGGAGAGAACAATAAGATCTCGACAAAGTATTACCTGGAATATACTCGCAATTTCAACCTCAATCACAGTTTTCAGGCCGGATATGGCAATACATGGCAGGAAAACAGCAACTCATACCTGACCGGTGACATTACCAGCGATTTCAAATATTCCGATTTCAGGAATAAATTATACGGATATTATTCATGGAAACCTTCAAAAAAATTCGGGTTGAAAGCAGGATGTGCCGCCGAGACAAGTCAGCCGGTTTCGGGTGATGTGAAAAATTCCTATCTAAGTTATAATCCATACGGCGACATCAGTTACAAGCCCATTGACATGATAAACATAAAAGCCAAGTATCGTGCTGCAACCAGATATCCCGGAATATCCGAAACTAACCCGTTTACATATGTATTGGACCAGCAGAGTGTAAGGACCGGCAATCCTTTGCTTAAGCCTGAAGTGACACACAAGATGTCTCTTCAGTTATCTGTATTGGAAGGACTTGTCTCTGTAGAGCCATATTATCAATTTTCTGATAACATGATAACAGAGACAGGCAGACTTCGTAACGATGGTATCTTTGAATACAATTATGATAACCTCGGTAATTACATTAATAAAGGAATTGAAATGCATTTCACCATTCCTTTCGGCAAGAGCCTTTTCCTGCAAAACGACTTAAACTTTTACAAAAGCAGCGTTGAATATGCGGGAAATGAACACCACCTGAGCGACTGGTCGATGTCAAACCAGTTCATTTATGTCCGTCAGAAAACCAATACGGTTGCCGGACTACAGTATCAGAACAATCTTACAAGGATAATCACAGCTCAGGGCTATCAGATGGGGGACAATGATTTCTGGATAATGTTCGTGCAGCAGCCGTTCCTGAAGCAGCGCCTTACAGTTATGGTGCTTTATTTCCTCCCGCTCGACTGGGGTTGCGAATTCGATCAGGGAGGCTATATAAGCACTTCCGGTTATACCGAGACGAAGAATTATAGTATCGCATTTCTTAAAAATATGCTGATGTTCGAGGTTTCTTACCGCTTTAACAAGGGCAGGTCAATTAACAAGGTTGAAAAGAATATTGAAAAAGAAAGCGAAGGCAAACCCAAG
>CAZEWB010000527.1:436-3471 GCA_964515655.1 uncultured Bacteroidales bacterium | reverse complement strand
ATAAAAAACACCATTAATTATAAACAATATCTTTTGTAGATTATTTTAAAACCACTTCTCCTGCCTTTTTTACTGTTCTTGTCCATACAAGCCATGCCAGTTGCTGTACATATGAAGAGTGACTTTCGACCGTCTGGCATATTTTTCCGGCTATTGCTTCAGAAACGGATTTTCCTGTTTCTTTAAAACGAGAACAAATGTAAGGGATCCAGTCTTTTTCAGTGATCCTCTGAAGGAATAGTATATCGCCGAATTTATAGAAAGGCATGCTTTGCTTTGAAAAAAGGGAAGCCAGTATGTGCATTTTACTGCCATACAGGCAATATGTTACTTTATCCTGCAACTGCCATACTGATCGCAGTTTTTTTTGAAAAGCAACGGCATCCTGAAAATCCGCAATCTGTTGAAATTCATCAATACAGATTACAAATCTGCAGTTTTTCTCATCAGCGATCTTTTGAGAAAGATTCAGGATATCCTTTTCGGATTCCTTATCAGATACAATATCAAAGGATATCGAAAAGTCATTATACGGATCAGTACCCATATTTATTTTAGGTGATAACCGTGATAAAAAACGCTTTGTGTTTTCAACCCATTCTTCCCATTTTGATGAACTTTGTTTTATGATCTCTGTAGTAAACTGTCTCATAAAATCATCTTCTGTTCGGCACATGAATGTGTCAATACTTATGATAATGATCTTTTCTTTCTTTGAATTTATCTGAGAAGCGGCCTTACGTACCAATGAAGTTTTTCCCCAGCGTCGCGGTGATATCAGTATCGTATTAACCCCGTTCCTGAAATTAGCACACAACCTCCTGGTTTCAGATTCTCTGTCTGTAAAATTAATGCCCTGCGTGGCTGTTCCAAATATAAATACCTGACCCATATTCATTGAATTTGACAACAAAGATAGTACAATTTTTAATTAGTAACTGCATTGTTAGTAACATGTTTGTTAGTAACACATTTGTTACATCTGCATATGTCTGTTTATGTGATTTTTATATGATCTTTATTTGGTATTATTTACTTTATTATTCATTCATTTTATTCATTTATATCTGCAAAAACAATCTGAGATCAGCGGCACGGACTTACTCCTTCACAAACTTCTTAACTACCACCTGCCGGTTGTTTGAATAAATACCTGCAGAAACAGGTAATTCCTTTTTCGTAACTTTGCAGCAAATGAAAATAATTTGACCCTTCACGAAGCCATACAAAAACTACGCGATTCACTTTCGGAGATTTACCCGCAATCCGAAGCCAACAGTATTGCTCATTATTATTTTGAGTGCAAGACTGGCTTTAACCGCATGCAGATATACGAGAACAGGCAAAAGGAAATAAACTGGAATGATATTGAAGGAGATGTAAAACGATTGCTTACTCATGAGCCGGTTCAGTATGTAACCGGGACAGCATGGTTTTACGGAATGCAGTTCAAAGTCAACTGGGACGTACTTATCCCCCGGCCCGAGACAGAGGAACTGGTGCAGAAAGCGATGGAAATTGTTAGAAGTGATTTTCAGCAATACAAAATCCTCGACATAGGAACAGGCAGCGGATGCATTGCCATTGCACTTAAAACACATTTGCCCGATGCTGAAATTTATGCTTCCGATATCTCAGAAAAGGCGTTGAAAATTGCAGAACTCAATGCAAAAACAAATAATACTGAGATCCATTTTATAAAGGATAACATCTTGCAAAGCAATATTAATGAGCAATTCGACCTTGTCATTTCAAATCCGCCCTATGTAACAGAAAAAGAAAAGCAGGCAATGCTTAAAAACGTGCTGGACTTTGAACCACACAGCGCACTTTTCGTCCCGGATAATGATGCAATGAAATTCTACGATGCAATTTCTGAATTTGCAAAAACACATCTGCATCCATCCGGGCACCTGCTGTTCGAATTAAACGAAGCATATAAAGACGAAGTTTGTTCCTTGCTTGAAAAGGCAAATTTTATTAATATTGAATCATTCAAAGACATCAACAACAAATGGCGTATAATAAAAGTACAGAAGCCCTGAATTACGACGAAGCCCTGCGTTATGCCATGAGGCTTTGCGCTCGTCAGGAGTTGTACAAAAAGTACATCCGCGATAAACTTTTTTTAAGAAAGGTTCTTCCGGATGATATAGAAAAAGTGATTGAAGAACTCGAAAAAAATAAATTCATAGATGAATATCGTTACGCCAGGGCCTTTGTGAACGATAGGATGAAACTGTCGCGCTGGGGTCTGCAACGCATAAAAAGCACTCTGAAACAAAAAGGTATCCCGCAGTTCGTTATTACCGAAACATGCCGGGGATTAGAAACACAGGAACTATACGATAACGGCCTATATCTCGCAAAGAAAAAAATAAAGACCATTAAAGGCGACAAGCCGTTGGTCATTCAGCGCAAAGTGTACAATTTTCTTGCCTACCGGGGATATGATGCGGGGATGATATGGAAGATACTGGCAGAGTTGAAAGTTGAAATTTCAAACACTGATCCGGACACATAAATTCCAAATCCGAATATCGAAATCCGAAAGGTTGCTTAAGCCAAAAGTGTTGGAAGCACGAAGTCGGAAGCGCGAAGTCAGGAATTGGCAGTAGGCAATTGACAGTAGGCAATGCCCGAGGCCCATGCCCGACTCCGCTTCTAACTTCGGTCTTCCAACTTCCAACAGTTTATAAAATATTAAATCTGAAGCAAAATTTTCAAACCCATTTTTGAATTTATAAATTTAAAATTGGAATTTATTTGAGATTTGAAAATTGAGGATTGGAATTTTATGATCCAGCCCTGATAACCTTTTTAGAATAACTTCGCTCTGAATTGTAAACTGACAGATTGTACATTCCCGAAGAGTATCCGGACATATCTATTATGAATTTTTCAGAATTGCTAGAATGACTTGCCGAAAAAACCGTTCTCCCCGACAGGTCGGTTAAAGTTATCTTTACCGGAACAGTGACAGAAGAATCAATTCCTATCTGAACAATATTTCCATTCTGAATTATGCTGATTCC
>CAZEWB010000527.1:0-426 GCA_964515655.1 uncultured Bacteroidales bacterium | reverse complement strand
TCCATTCCCATTTGCTTTCTGCTGTGTCACATATTGTGTAGTTGTCTGAAAGAATACCGGCGCCGACCATATTTTATTACCATCCTGCTGTACGGCGCGCACAAAGACCCATGCAAGAGTATCTGAAAAAGAAAAAACAGTGTCAACAGAACCTGAATCCGGATAATAATATTCAAGCACTCCTTTGTCAGAAACAACTTCCACAACTGACCACAACTCATTATCTTCGTCATCTAAAACCACCCGTATTGGAATAACCGGCGTTAAAGGCAATACCGATCCCATTGGATTTGTATCAGACTCGATCCACACAGAAGCATTATTGTCCATTGTTGCAAAAGTGCGGCGTTGCATTATTGCACTTATCAATTCCTGTTTTGTTAGTCCGGCAGCCCATAAACCCCCACACCAAACACACCCAACACA
>CAZEWB010000526.1:0-3472 GCA_964515655.1 uncultured Bacteroidales bacterium | reverse complement strand
TGTGTTGGGTGTGTTTGGTTGGTGGGGGCAGCTATAACGACGACACATACAACATGGGCTTTGCAGATATTGAACCTGACGGAACAATAATTTACGGGGGGCGGTATCTGAAAACATGGGTGCTGGCCGCAGATATCCGTTATATGTTCAAGAACGATATGTACCTGTCGCTGATAGGGCGTCATTACTGGAATACCGGTGAATACCTCGACTATTTTACGCTCCTCGAAAACGGCGAACTTGAGCTCAACAATACATATTCTGCCGAAAATAATTTCAGCTATAACGCTTTTAATATCGACGTGGTCTACTCCTGGCAGTTCGCTCCCGGCAGCATTTTCTCAGTGTCGTACAAATATGCAATTGAGGCCAACATGCCTTTGTCGACCTTCGATTACGGAAAGAATTTAGATCTGACATTCGAAAACCCAAACCAGTCGCAGATATCGGTAAAGTTCCTGTACTTTCTGGATTATCTGTATGTTAAAAAGTGGCTTGGGTAGTGATCTGTATTCGCAGACTGAAATATCCGGACCGGTCTTTAATCCTTAATTATTTTGAACGTTTTTGAAGCGTTATCGCTCACCCTGATATTGAAAAAGTAAATCCCTTTGGGTAAGGAATTGAAATCAAGTTCCAGCGAACAACGGTCGTCGGGGTTTGTTTCGGCGGTTCCTTCCAGAACTGTTTGTCCCAGATAATTCACGACAGAATATGAATACTCCGATCTAACTGAGGACTGGAATCCGAACCTGAAAATATCATTAACCGGATTCATGTATGTAACATCATCGACATTACTATTTTCATCTACACTATTTACAAGCGAGTTCAGGAACATAGCCGACGGACTTATCAGCTTATCGTCACCCACAATATATTCCAGCAAAACCGCCCCATTGTCAGAACTATACCAAAAATAAATATAGTAATCGATAAGTGGTAACTGTGTCTGATGAACCCTTACCATAAGAGCATTATATGAGCCGGATGGCGATATCAGGGTTCCTGTTCCAATACATTTAATATCATAGTTGCCGTCAAATGTCGAAATTGAATTGTGCCACGTATCATAATTTTCTGTATTATATGCAAGCGGAAAAACATATTCAACCTGTGGATTGCTGTATATATTGGCCGATGTTATAAACGAGCCCAGCCTTTCCATCTTTGTAGGTGTCAGATTGAAATAACGATAACTTGTAGAAGAAGGATAAACCTCTCTGTAACCGTAGTTGGAGCTTGTAAAATAAGAATAATATGGTGTAGTGGAAGGATTAACTATCGTTACAGAAAAGCCCTGACTGGAAGTGTTTTCTAAAAGAGAAGAAAAATTCCATGTCACCCCTTGCCCCTGTATGGTCGTATCAATGTCCCAGTAATCAATAATATATTTAAAATTCATTGTTGCTTCGAAAGGCAACATTTCACTGCTCAACAAAGTTGGTTGCGACTGCATAAATAATGCAGGAAAACAAAATAAAACTGATAGAATAATTCTTTTCATAATAGATATTTTTCCCAAAGATAAAAATATTTTGTTTAAACAACAATCTCCTCTCGCCGGAGTTCCGATAGCTATCAGAAGCAACTCCATCGAAATTATTTCTGTAGTCTTCGACTAAATATAAACTTTCATACATCCAGACAACCTTTTCCTACCTTAGTTTGTTTTACATATAGAACCGGCTGTTAGTCCGGCCAATCAGAAAAATATTACATAATTTTTTGATGTATGAAAACAATATTGTTATTCACGGCGCCAGCTTTGTCCCTTTGCGAAAGGTTGTGTGGATTAACCGGTAGAAAACCTGAAGCAGCCACAGGGATACTGAAAACAACAAAACGTTCAGTTCTGATATCAGCTCTGATAATATCCCGTAAAATGGATAAAGACCACTAACATGAAACCGGCACACACCACATACCTGGCAATTATTTTTCTGCTTCAGGGATTGCTCCTGTCGGGTCAAACCGACGTTCTTGTCGGTGCAATAAGATGGGACGCCTGGGTAGGAAGCGGACACCCTGTTGGCGATGCTGTTGAGCAGACCCTCAGCCCCGCTGAATATCATTACAGGGTCCCGTTTTATGGCCAGATCACCGGAGCCTCTTCAGTAGATATTCAGGGCACCGACCAGGAAACAACAGACGATGAGATTTCCTATGCGAATTATGCCGGTATTGATTATTTTGCCTTTGTCTGGTATCACGATACCTGTGCAATGAGCAAATGCCGGTTTAACTATTTGAACAGTTCAATAAATTCAATGATCAACTATTGCCTTATTCTGGAGTCTCATCGTTTTCTTAACGAAATTGGCTATTCCGAACTTACAAGCCATTTTGCAAACCCGCATTACCAGAGAGTTATGGGAGACAGGCCCCTGTTCTATTTCTTCGGAACCGACGAACTAACGTCTGAAAAGATTTCTACTCTCAGGAGCTTGTGTATTTCAGCAGGTGTCGGTAATCCATACATTGTTTTATTGTGTACAGGTGAATATCTGGGGAGTAAGCCATTTGGCTTTGATGCTGTTAGCATGTATGGTGTTTCATGGCTTAATGACGGTGTTCCTTATCAGGATCTTGTCGGGACAGAAATAATGCAGTGGGAATATTATAGATCCCAGGGACTTTCTGTAGTCCCTCATGTAACTACGGGGTGGGACAGAAGACCCAGGTTCGACAATCCTGTGTTCTGGGAATTGCCTCCTTCTCCTTCAAACTGGGTACAAATGGGAACTCCCGATGAGATAAGTGAACATGTTGTTGATGCTGTTAACTGGGTAAATAATAACCCTGTTACCTGTCCTGCCAATGCAGTACTGGTTTATGCATGGAACGAATTCGATGAAGGGGGATGGCTGTGTCCTACCCTTCAGCAATATGAAGGACTTGCAAGGATTGAATCATTGCATGATCATATCAACAACGCTACCGGCTTAACTGCTGAAAATGGCGCAGAACCAGGAAAAATCTGCCTGTCTCCCAATCCCGCGAAAGATTTTGTGAGGGTGTCAGGGCTTATAGAAGGCTGGCATATAACGGATATGTATGGCAACGAAAAAATGAGCGGAGGTCAAACCACAATTGATATAACTTCGCTCGAACCCGGAATGTACCTGTTGTCTTCCGGAACCAGTTGCGTAAAGATGGTTGTTGAATAGGTCCGGATCATAAGACTTTAGCCTTAATTATCCTTCTTTTGCCGTTACAAAACACAATGCATCCTTATTATTAATTATAACACTGTCATAGGAAAAACAGACTCCTGCGCTCATTAATATTTTCACGGCGAAATTACATTTTGAGGTGCTGACATAATTTTTATCAACAAAAAGATATTTCGTTTAATATATGCGGGGTTTCACCCCGGGCCCCGAGTTACTTTTTTTCATTGCCAAAAAAAGTAACCAAAAAACGCTAGGTTCACCGATGCTTCCCCGCTCTCTGCCAGAATGCAAGAATA
>CAZEWB010000525.1:0-3474 GCA_964515655.1 uncultured Bacteroidales bacterium | reverse complement strand
TGCTGTTCCAGAGTTTCAATATAAAGGACATTTATAAGCTCAAGGGCGCGTATGACCCTGCCCCAAAGACTGATTTCAGTTTAGCCAATAATTTCGATGAAAAGTTTCAGCCTGAATACGAAAAATACTGGAACGAACACTTCGGTGAACGCAGTTTCTTTGTAAGGCTGCACAACCAGATGATGTTCTCGCTTTTTGAAAAATCGCTTGTAGTTGGCGTGGACATCGGAAAGGACAATTACCTTTACGAGACCGCGTATATAAATGCCGTTTACGGGATTGATTTCATAGGTAACGATTCCATAAAAAATAATTGCAGCAAACTGAAGGTCATAAGCGATTCTCTTGCAAAGCATGGCTGCGGACTACTTGTTGTACTAGCAGCAGGAAAGGGGTCATTTTATCCTGAATATATTCCCGAAAAATATCAGCCATCGGGAAATCCTACTAACCACGATACATACGTAAAACAGCTTTCACAGCAGGGAGTTGATTTTATTGACTTCAGCTCATGGATGTTAAAGAACAAACAGACATCACCTTATGTCCTTTACCCAAAAACCGGGATACACTGGAGTTATTACACTATGGTAAATGTGGCTGATTCTATTACAAAATTCATCGAAAAGAAACTTAACCGCGACATTCCTGATATTGTAATTGATTCGATAGAAGTTAAAGACGAAATGGAAGACACTGATGCTGACATTGAAGAAGCACAGAACCTGTTTTTCCCTATCAAAAAGCCGCTAATGGCTTATCCCCGCTTCCACTACGTAACAGAGAACAAATCGAAGCCGCGTGTTGTTGTTATTTCCGACAGCTTCTACTGGGCAATGTTCAGCGCAGGATTCAACGACAATGTCTTCAGTGATGGCAAGTTCTGGTATTATTTCAAGGAGATATATCCCGACAATTTCAACAGTCCTTCTTTTGTAAGCAATTTAAATCTTAAGGAAGAACTTGCAAAGACCGATATGGTGATATTGCTTTCGAACGAACCAAACCTTAACCATCTAGGTTGGGGATTTATTGAAGAGGTACATTCAATGTACGCCAACACTGAAGTCTTCACAAAAAATCAAAGGATCAAACAACTCGAGGAGATTATCCGCAGCAACACCGGATGGTTCGAAGAAGTAAAGAAAAAAGCGAAGGATTGGGGGATAAGCGTAGACGAAGCTATACACCGTGATGCACTGTGGATGTATGATAATGAGAATGCTGCAAAGACACAATAGTACTGAATAACAACAATGCTATTCCTTTCAAAATTTTTTATTTCAACTGCTGTTATTAAACATCTTTACCAAAAATAAATAAAAGTCATGTCTGCAAGATTAATAAATTGATAAATTTGCGTCCAATAAAAAACATCTCTATGAAAAAAATTCTGATCCTCGGCGCCGGCATGTCGGCATCAACCATGATAAGGTACCTGCTTAAACAAAGTGAAGTTCATGGATGGAAAGTTATAATAACAGCAAGAAGCATTGAAAAGGCTACTCAGAAAATTGAAGGCCATCCGAACGGGATCCCGAAAGTTTTCGATATTTCGAATATGAGCACCCTTCACAGCCTTATTTCTGACTCGGATATTGTGATCTCTATGTTACCTGCCAAATTTCATCCTGTTGCAGCACAGGAATGTATCAATCAATCCAAAAGTCTCTTCACCTGTTCTTATGTGTCGCCCGAAATGAAAGCGCTTGATGAGGAAGCAAAGAAAAAAGGACTTATGTTCATGAATGAATGCGGTGTTGATCCCGGCATCGACCACATGTCTGCCATGAAAGTTATTGACCATATCCGCAACGCAGGAGGCAAAATAATCAGTTTTGAATCAAATACTGGTGGATTAGTTGCCCCTGAGTTCGACAACAATCCATGGAATTATAAGCTGACCTGGAATGCCCGTAACGTAATTCTTGCCGGACAGGCAGGCGCCAAATTTTTACAGAACGGTACATATAAATATATCCCTTACCATCAGTTGTTCAACCGTATCTATAACGTGAACGTATTGAATTTAGGTGAATTTGAAGTTTATGCCAACCGCGATTCCCTTTCGTACCGTGAAGTATATGGCCTTAATGATATAGAAACACTGTGCAGGGGCACTATGAGAAGACCGGGATACTGCAAGGCATATAATATATTTATACAACTTGGTATGACAGATGATACTTATGTAATGGAAAACTCTTCGAAGTATACCAATCGTACATTTACAGATGCTTTCCTGCCATATATTGAAGGGAAAAGTACTGAAGATACTTTATGTGAATATTATGGTATTTCCCGCAATTCCGAAGTATTCCGCCGCATAGAATGGCTCGGTATGTTCAGTAATGAAAAGATCACTCTCGAAAATGCCACACCTGCACAGATACTACAGAGTATTATTGAACCCAAATGGGCTTTGGGTAAAAACGACAAGGACCTTATCGTTATGCAGCATCGTTTTGTATATACGCTTAATGGGAAAAAATACCAACGTTTATCTTCACTTGCAGTTATTGGCAGAGACACAATAGATACAGCCATGTCTATCACCGTAGGTATGCCTCTTGCAATTGCACTTGAATTATATCTTACCGGAAAAATTTCAGGCAAAGGTGTTGTTGTTCCAATCAAGCCCGATCTCTATAACCCTATACTTAATGCACTCGAACCACTTGGCGTAAAGTTTATTGAAGAAGAAGAAGAAATTAAATAAACCCGGATTAAGCAATAGGTTTTTTTCTGATACTTAGCAACAGACTCTTGAATAAGACCCAAAATCCAAGACCCAAGCCCCAAGGGACAGCTCCCTTGGAATTTGGGACTTGGGTCTTGAAATTTGGGTCTTAATAAGTCTTTCTTTTTATTGTTTAATGCAGGATAAATTTATTTTTCCCGTTCCCCTTTGCTGTCTTTAACAAGAAACATCGTTTCCTTGTCCATTTCGAAGAAACCGTAGTCGTAGCAGAAATAGTAAACTACATTCTTTGAAGTTGTGTAGTAATGGGTATGATAAGCAAAATTATATCCCTGGTCTATCAGCTTCCTGCGCGAAACTTTACTTTTTCCCGAAGGATTCAGAGAATGTAGTATCTTTCTGTTCTTGCGCAGAATATGATTGATGCGTCTTATAATATTTATTTGGTCGCTGTTTTGTCGGTTATGATATGTATTTCTGCAATAATCGGTGCAGAATATCTTATCGACCCGGCCGGTGATCCTCTCACCACATTCAAGACAAATACGATCTGCCATTATATTTTTTTTTCAAAAATACAATTTTTCTCAAACTATGTAACTCATATTAAGAAAAAATAAAGTAGACGCTAATTTTCTCGAAAAGAAGACACGGAATCCACGAATTATCACGAATAAAACAGTTTGGGGCTGTCTCAAAACCCCACAAAACAAATCCTTTGTCATTCTGAGCAGAGCGAAGAATCTCATTATCAGAACACTTTAGATCCTTCT
>CAZEWB010000524.1:0-3483 GCA_964515655.1 uncultured Bacteroidales bacterium | reverse complement strand
AACCTGATTAATCTAATCGATGCGGAAATTTATCCCGTTTGCTGTATAGTATAAATATCCACACAACCTTTAAAATTAATAATTGCAATCAGGTTTTTTGAGCTTTTAAATGAAAACACATCCCTGATGTTAATCGTGTCGATCTTGACTTTACATTCAATGATCATCTTACCATTAATATTATATACTTCAACATAACTATCTGTTGTGAATATTGCTATATATTTAGAATCCATTGATAGTTTTGAATAAACAGCCTGCCTTGGAGTTTTAAATTGTTTAAATACCTGTCCATTACTTTTCCAGATCGCAAGGCCAGAATCAGCTATACAGGCGTAAATGTATTTACCATCTTCAGAAAAAGAAGCCTCAATAATCGCATTTTGACAGGGAGTGAAATCAAAGATTTTTTTCATAGGGTCACTGCCTGATTCCATTTTCTTACTTTCCCACAGTTTATAAAAGGCATTAAATATGGCTTTCTTTGTATACATTGTTGAATTTATACTATCGGCATTCATTGCATTTTCCAGCGAAGCTGCCGGATCAGATTCATCAGATATTGAATGAAGGCAGATATCCTTGGATGAATTGATATCTGCCTGTTTCAGAAAATAAATAATGACCAATGCAAAGATCACCAGAAGGAAAAACGCAGATAACTGGGTGATTCGGTTCAATACTTTCTGCTTCTTTCGTATATCATCCTTGCTTATGTTTACAAAGTCAAGTAATGCACCGCCCAGAAATATCTTATCTTCATACTGACCGAAGTATTTCAGGTCTGCGACACTCAGCAATATCTTACGTTTTTCGTAATTGGCATAAGCATTCTCAATAAACTGCCTTATCTCAAGCAGATCTTTTTCGAATACAGTTATCTTCTCGAATATCTTTGCCGCCAGTGCATCGTGCCTTAATTCATAACGCCCGCTTTCGTCCTTGTCGCGCAAGATGCGGAGAGAGACAAAGCGTAAAATGAGTTCGCGTAGAGATTCAATACTGATGTTTTTGCCCAGCGTACGGCTGTAATCCAGGACATCGTCTTCGGTAACCTGACGCTTGGTTCCTTTGGAAGATACGAATGCTTTTAATACAACGAGAGCAGTATCGGGATCGGCTAACTGAGCTATCTGTTCTTCGAGGAAGGAGCCGAGAAGGTCTTTTACGTCGCCAGTTTGCTGCAATAATTCAAGATTAAACTTTAGAGTCTGTTCCGGATTTCCCTTTTGTGAAAGCTTGAAAATCTTATCTAAAAATACCTGTAAATAGGTCAGTTCAACATCAACTCCCTCAGGTGTTAATTTGTCGAGTAGTTGTTCAGCAAAGCCCTGCTCCACTTCAATTCCCGAATATTTGCACGGGCCTTCAATTGCCTGCTGTGCATTAACGCGTGTCATCTTCTCTATGCGCACACGATTGGAAAGGATTTGTGGTATCTGGCGTTCAAATTCGGTAATACCTGCAAGATACTCTTCGCGTATCACAAACATGAAACGCACCTGAAGGTCACTCTCCACTACTGTTTTCACAGACTTTACAAATTCTTCTTTCTCCTGCTTGCTTCCGAAAATGAACAACTCCTCGAACTGGTCGAATATCAGGAATACCGGTTTGAAATGATCGAGATAAAGGTTTTTCAGAGACTTCTTCAGGGGAACAGTCTGCAGTCCGCAGTCCGCAGTCTGCAATGAGGCCTCGCCCTTTGACGACTGGCGACTGGAGACTGGCGACTGGAGACTGGCGACTGGGGAACAGTCTTCAATCCGCAGTCCTCAGTCTGCAATAAGGCCTCGCCATTTGCCGACTGCCGACTGTCAACTGCCGACTGTTGGCTCCTCTGAATTGCTATCCTCAATGATTCATTAATATCCCTTCCTCTTCTTACATTAACCGGCAGCCAGTCGCTCTCGGAAAATTTCGAAGCCAGCCCGCAATGTATCAGCGACGACTTTCCCGTTCCGGAAATACCGTAAACCAGCATTATCTTGCTCTCAAATACTTTTTGATATAGTTCTTCTATCTCGCGGTCGCGGCCGAAGAATATGGCACGGTCGTCGCGGGTGTATGAGTCGAGGAATTTAAATGGGCTGTTCATGTTGCGTCTTTTGGTTTCAAAAATAATAATTATTCAATTGCTTTATAGAGATTGGGTTCAGGCTCCTTTACAGGTACTAATTCAATTCCTTCTAGCTTCATTCTTAAATTTTCTTCAAGTTTTTTAATTTCAAGGTCAACGTCAAACTTCATTCTGGTATTTATTTCATCAAGATTGATATGTTGAATAGTATTACCATCATAAACATACATTGATTTATCATCTTTTGACAGAAACACCCATGGATTCTCCGGGAATCCACGTAATGCATACAATTCTCTTCCTTCTTTTATATCTATACAATGTAAAATACCTCCACGTGTAAATGCGTATATATATCTGCTGTCGTTAGTAAAATCTATTCCGGAACTTGCATCATTTATTACAAAACTACATCTTTGTTCAAATGTATTTAAATCCCTTACAATTAGATTTTCAGAATCAAATGAAGCAAGATACTTACTATCCGGCGACAACTCCGGATTATTTGAGGCCTTGCTGCCAGTTAGTCTTGCAACATATTTTTTTGACTTAATATCGTAAACATCATAATTACTACCTGTCTTTATAATATATTTATCTCCGGCAATTATTTTGTCAGAATATTCAATATATTTTTTTTGTTCTGTGTCAAATTCACTTCGCAATAAATCACTAATTGTAAAGCCGCTTTCTACGTATTCTAAGTAATTCTGATATTTTATTTTTTTGTCAGAAAATTCCCTGATAAATATTTCTGAAGAGTAAATATTTATAGTATTCGTAACACTTTCCGATGGCTTGTTAATAAAATAATTAGTGTTTTTATAAACTAATTGTGTGTTATTTGCATTATAATTACTTTGCTCTCTGAAAAATGATGAACTGATCTTTTCCCAGTCAGGATCAATAAAGTAATCATATTCCTTACCTTTATCTATGCTTATAATCTGAATTGGAAATGATTCATAAGAAACAGCCAGAAATGTTCCTTCATTATTAATCCTCATATTAACAATTTTTGAATCATTTTTTGGCTTTACTGTTTTAACTTTTGTTTTGGAACCAATTTCCCAGATTTCAATTTCATTTGTTTCGGTATTCAAAAACGATATAAGGTTTTTCTGTTTACAAAAACAAGTATTTTTAAGTTTAATAAAGTCGAATTTTTCAAATACATTAATATCATGTGACCATATTTTATTATTATTTCTGATAATGATATTATCTCCATAATTATATATTGAACTTTCCCATGTATTAAAATCATTTAAAATTGTACCCAAATGATAGCCTTCACAATTTATTTCGATATACTTATATTCTGGCTGAGAAATATAGTATTTTGAATTATAATCATATACTATAGTCCTTTTTTGTGTACCACCCCAAACACACCCAACACA
>CAZEWB010000523.1:1345-3485 GCA_964515655.1 uncultured Bacteroidales bacterium | reverse complement strand
AAAACCGAAATCAGAAAAGTTCACAATAGCACCCGACCTGGGAATTCTGCTTTTCACTCATACGGGGAGTGTAAATGACGAACCCCTTATAAGGATCTACGGGGGTTCTGATGAGATACGTATTTTCTTTTTTGGTATGAATTACGGTTTCCATTTTATTTATAAGATCGGTTATCTTCCTCTGTATTTACGTCTGAACAGGACCGTTGCTTTTGGTAAGCGTAAATATGATGATTTCAAAACATCAGGGTATTTTCAGATGGATGTAGGTATTGCATTTCCCATAATGAAAAGTCCTCCCAATAGTCAGATAAATAAAATTACTTACTGATGAGGAGATTTATAATAATATCGCTGATCCTTCTTGGTTTTTCTGCCACAGCACAGAAATTCGAAGTGGGGTTTGTATATTCTCCTGCAATGATGAGCAAACTTACCTTCGACAAGGACTATATTATTTTTGATGACTACACTTCACTGACGGCAGGCGATAATAAGATACATCCATATTTTTCTTTTCTTTCAACCGGTGCGTTTTTCAGATACAGAATGTGCCACAGTTATTTCCAGGCGGAAATAGATCTCTTTGAAAATAAATTCAGAAGAAATATACCCGATTGGAAGACCGCCAATGAAAAATATTTTACGTATTCGGCCGTTGAAGTCCCTTTGATAGCAGGCTATATAATTAACCCGGGAGGAATGACGAAATTCCGTCTTTTTGCTGGTGTCAACAACAGAATAGGCCGGTTCAGAACGGTCTTTTTCTCAACTTTTTCATTAGCTATCGATGATGACAAAGACTATGAATATTATTCCGACTTTCCTAAAAAAATGGAACTCATGAATAAATTCAGTTTATACTATCTTGATATAATGGGCGGTCTGGGATTTTCTTTCTATGGATTCTCACTTGACCTCAGGGCAGAAAAGAACATTACCAATCTCAACCGGATCATGTACGATAACAATGCCAACTATAAAGATATGCTCCTTATCCGTCTTTGTGCAAATGCAGTAATTAACAGAGCAAAAAAATGATAATAAAAAAGTGACAGTATCACTGAAAAAATATTACTATTACAATTTGTTCCTGCGGACACTGTTAATAATGATACCGTTTGTGTTGATACATACATCATGCAAAAAAGAAGAGGACAAGGAACTGAAAAACTATTATTCAGCAGGGGCAATCAATACACGGGTGGTAAGTCATACATATCTGGAAGCAATTGTAAAGGTACGTTTCTTTGTCTGGGATAAAGAAAATAATGACGGACTGATCCCTTTTGAAATAAATGATAGGATACAGAGCAGTGAATACAGTTACCAGGGAACTTTCGACAGTCTTAAACGGGTTACTACCCCGTACGAAGGTAATTTTTCTGCCGCAGTACTTATAAGCGACGGTCTTGATGTTGATGAAGGCATGGAGGACTTTTTCGAGATAGCCGAACCGACGGTCCGTAAATTCATTCACACAGCCACTCCTTCTAACGAAGTAATGGTTGCGAAGGCAGGAAATAATAAAAATCCGGTCGAGATCCTCGGAGATGGCTTTACAACGGACGGAAGCGTATTTGATCAGGACCTTGCCAATATATACAAGAAAGGAAATTATATTGCAACCGATTCACTCAGCATTCTTAAATCAATGGATTCGGTTCTCAGTTATATGCTCGAAAAGGCAAAATATACCAACATGCACCTTATAATTGTTATTTCAAGACGTATAAACTTTTATCAGGATGTAAATATAACCGGCCTGATGAACAAAGCTCTGATCAACGGGATCAAATGCCATATCATTAACATTTGTCCTTATTACTACTGGGATAATACCGCTATTTATGACTTTCTGAGGAAGATCAATGCACGTTCTTACGGAGTATATTATACTTCGCCATACATATATTATTATGATTACGAGGACAGCGAACTCCCTATGGATATGTTACAGATTGCAGGAAAACTGCCCGATATCTTTATAGGCGGTGTAGACTGTTTTGAGATCAACTGGTCCATCAGCACAGGTTCATTTTCATTTTACAACGGCAGGGTCTTCAGCTGGGATTTCAGGATAAAACTCAGCACCAATCACGAGCAGGATGATATAACCGTACCTTTTAATTTTTATGTC
>CAZEWB010000523.1:0-1335 GCA_964515655.1 uncultured Bacteroidales bacterium | reverse complement strand
GAATTGTAAGTTCAGGGTTCTGCCCGTACGTGACAACTGAAACACATACTATTTGTTTTGATGCTGATACCGGTTTCAGTGGTCACGTACGGGCAGAACCCTGAACTTACAATTCAGAATGGTCACTCTGCGCCTGTTACAGTGATGGCCTTCAGCAGCGACGGCAAATATCTTGCTACTGCCGGTGAGGACAATATTATTATCATCTGGGATTTCCGTCTGGGCAAGCAGATCAAGATACTCAAGGGACATCACCAAAAAATAAACGACGTGCAGTTTCTTAATAACAGCTATAACTTATTTTCTTGCAGCAGCGACGGACAACTGATATACTGGGATGTATACAGCGGCGAGCCAAAACAAAGCATTCAACTCAACAATCCTGTCCTTTCCATTGACGTCAGCAGTGACGACTCCCTGCTTGTGGCAGCAGGATACTTTATGAATATCAAATGCTGGAAAATAGGCGAAACACTGGAGTTCTTCAGGAATATTCCTGCTTGGTCCAGGTCCGACAGCCTGAAATTAATACAACTGATAATTAAAAAAAACCATCTGAAAAGGTTCAAGACTGTTAACAAGAAGATGATCGCAGAATTTCAGAATAGATTTTCTCCTTCGCCTGCCGCAAGTTCTGTGGTTTTCGCTAATGGTAATAACGACTTTATAGTTGCACGGGGAATTCAGATTGCTATCTTCAAAGAATTATTAGTCGATCTTGATGTAGTTCATATCTCAGCTGACGGAAATATTTCTGCCATCCTTAACCGGAAAACCGATATAATATATCACAGGACGGGGGATAATAATATTTATGGGGCTCAGAAACCATCTACTCTTTACAAATATGACTTTAATAAAAGTAAGGTTAAATATTCCCGCCCCGGCGACATGATAAGTTGCGATTTCACTAGTATCTCTGTAAATGCAAACGATTCGCTGCTGGCGGCTGTGAGCGAAGACGGCAATATTTTCCTGTGGAAAACAAACGGCAGATACTGCGGGATATTTAAAAAAATGGCTTCAAAATTCAGGTCACTGGTGTTTCATCCCGTTTACGGGAATCTGCTTATAACAGGAAATGAATCGGGTGATGTGGCGATCCTGGATGTTAACACAGGGAAGATAATACGTAAACTCGAAAGCGGCATTTGTCCCCTGAAAAATCTGACAGTGAACCCTTCCGGCAATATGATAGCTATAAGCAGTTCGGATAATATTATAAGTACATTCGACCTTAACGACAGGGTGACAATAACGGGATTTGCCGGAAATAGGAAAAGGTTAAGCGCCCTTATCATTTCGGGAGATGCCATACCGAGTCTTTCAAGGACT